>JBDKFI010000011.1:0-19478 GCA_039798825.1 Candidatus Parcubacteria bacterium
CACCGCAAGCTCTCTGCCGCTTTTTCGCTTCAATCCAAGCCCATTAAACTTGTCGCGGACTTCCCGCAAAGTGAAATTTCCAGTTGCATATGCCTCAAATGTCTTTCTCACTAAAACCGAAAGTTCAGGATGAGGCACGATACCTTTTCCTTTCTCGTTCACATAACCAATCGGAGACATTTGAGGCCATATTCCTTCCTTCACTTTGTTCCTATGTCCGCGCTTGATATTTTCGCTCAAATTGTCCACATAATACTTGGACTGCGAAAAAGCGATTGAGAGCATGAACTTTCCTTGCGGTGTCGGATCAAACCAAAAAGTTGGAAATTTCATTTCTACGATTATGCCAGTATCAACGAGGTAGATAATTTTTCCTCCGTCTACCGAGTTGCGAGCAAGTCTATCGGGATGCCACGCCAAAATACCAGACGCTTCACCTTTTTCCATACGCTCTATCATTTCGTTAAACACCGGACGGCCTGGTATTTTGGCGGTCTGCTTTTCGACAAAGACATCTACCACTTCCAGTTGTTCTTTCAACGCGAGTTCTTTTAACTCACTCAACTGGTCGGAAATACTGCGGACTTGTCTGTCTTTGTCGTCCGTAGACTTGCGAGTATATATGAAAAACTTTTTGGTTTGATTATTCATAGAATTGTATTGGCAAACGACGAGCCACGCGGAGCGTGGAAAACCCTTTTGGATTCTGGATTCGGCGGGGGGAATGCATTAGTGTCGCGCCTTCGGCGCGACCCCATTTCGGCTCTAAAATCCGATTTCGATTTCTGGCGGAGACGATGAGATTCGAACTCATGAAGGTATTACTACCTTGCCTCGTTAGCAGTGAGGTGCCTTCGACCAGCTCAGCCACGTCTCCGTATTTTCTAATTATTTCCACTCCTCTAGTACTTTCTTGAAGCTGTTACCACCTTTATATGACTTGAGGAGTCGTTCCATCTTCCTTGCTTCTTGTATTTCTTGAAACTCCTTCACACAAATGAGTTCCCAGTCTCCTTGGGATGTTGTTGCTCCTCCTGTGTGATTTTTATGGCGCTTGATTCGTTTAGAAAGTTCAAGACAAGAACCAGTGTAGTGTTTTCCTGTTATCTTGTCCTGAAGAATATAAACGAAAGCCATAGCGATGTACATCTACCTTGCCTTGTTAGCAGCTCGCCCCGCTTGGGCGGGGTAGAGTGCCTTCGACCAGCTCAGCCACGTCTCCAAGTCATATGATTCTAGCATAGTTTGAAAGATCATTCTAATGTTTTAAAAACAAAAGCTCCATCTCTTTATCTGTATGTTTTGTGCATAAAAAGTTACTCGATGCATATGTATCGATGTATAATTATACTTAGGCTTATAAACGCCACTAATTTCAATCACTATCGTATGAAGAAAACATTTATCGCAACAGCGCTTACACTTTCTGCACTCTCCTTTGCATATGCACAGGATGCATCGACGACTGCGTCTATGCCGGCAGCACTTCCTCCTGTTCCATCAACAGGGGACGTTCGTATCGATGAACAGGTTCGTGCACTCCACAAAGAGATGGAAGCAAAGATTAAGACTCTTCGCGATGAGTATCAGAAGAAGCTCAAGGCTATCATCGGAGAAAGGAAGCTTCTCATCGCTTCAACGACTAAACAAATGCGTGTGGAGATCAAGGAAGAACGAAAGGATGACAGAAAAGAAGTTAGAACCGAAGTCAGAGAAGTTCGTAAAGAAATTCGTGAGGAAGTTCGTGGCACTTCAACAGGTTCAATGCCGCAAGGAAGTCCATGGAACATCTTCAAGAAGTTCTTTGGTCCTCGCGCAACATCTACACAGCAGTAATTCTTTAGTAGTGCGTAATGAAAAAGAGGCGATACGCCTCTTTTTCATTTTTAATGAGCAACTGTTGCCGCATGCACACTGCGTGCGCCTGCTTTAAGAAGAGTATTTCTCGCTTCTTCAAGTGTTGCACCGGTTGTAGTGACATCGTCGATAAGGAGGATATCTTTTCCTTTAATGTTGCACGTAACAGCAAATACACCTTGTTGATTCGATAGTCGATCTTGTTTCTTGTGTATCTTTGCTTGCTGCTTAGTTTTCTTTATGCGCACAAGTGTATCTGCAGCAATGGGAAGCGCGAGCAGATTGGAAACCTCTCGAGCAAGCACTTCTGCGTGATTGTATCCCCGCACTCTATATCTACTGGTGTGCATAGGGATCGGTAGTACTATAGTTTCCTTGCGAGGTATGTTTGCGTGAATCACTTCTTGTACAAGATAGTGTGCAATGACAGGTACAATATCTCGCCTATGGTAGTACTTTATGGCATGTATCACGTTTCGTATGGTTGGATCTTTGAAGTCAAATACAGACACAATGTACGCATGTGGTGTGGTAAGTGATTTGCGTGCGTTTGAAACGCATCGTGCGCACAGCGCCTCGTCTTGTATGCCACATCCGATACAGCGAGGTGGAAATAGAGCATTCATCAACTTGCGAATCATCCACATATCTACGAAGTGTATAACCAAGTAGAGAAGAGAAGGAGTGTATACTAACAGTATGTTCCAATTCTTTAAGAAAGAAGATGTCGGACAGGCGCTTGGTATTGATATCGGCACATCCTCCATCAAAGTCGTCCAGCTTCGAAAAGAGAAAGAAAAAATTATTCTCGACACATACGGTGAAATTGCACTAGGTCCGTATGCTGGCACTTCGTCTGGTCAATCTGCTCACGTAGGAGAAGAAAAAATCGTTGAAATCATCAAAGATCTATTACGAGAAGCGAAAGTAACAGCGCGAGAGACTGTAGTGTCTATAGATTCGTCCGCTGCGTTTGTGTCGCTTGTGAAGGTTCCTAACGTGCAGGACTCTGAACTTCGAACAATGATGCCCTTTGAGGCGAGAAAGTACATCCCCATCCCACTTTCTGAAGTGCAGATGGATTGGTGGCACATCCCTACTACTATCAACCTTGACGAAGGGGAGCGCATGATTAACGTTGTGTTAGCTGCTGTGAAGAACGAGACACTCACCATGTATGACCGTATTATCAAGAAGCTTGACTTGGTAGATGTTGAGTATGAGATTCAAGGTTACAGTGTTATGCGAAGTGTGCCACCGAAATCAAGTGGCATGGTGCTCTACGTGGATATTGGTGGACAGTACACGACACTTTCTCTCATTCATAACAACACCGTGCTCGATATGCATGTCATTAGTCGCGGCTCACAAGATAGCACTATACAACTTTCAAAAGCACTTTCGATTCCTGTTGATACTGCAGAAGAAACTAAACGTACATTTGGCTATCTTGGTGATAGTGCAAATCCATATGTGAAAGATGTGATGCAGCTTTCTAGTTATCCACTGTTTGGTGAGGTTGCAAGGCTATCGCTTATGTATGAAAGAAAGTATAATCAGACTATTGAAGGAATAATTATTTCAGGTGGTGGTGCGCGTGTTCCGGGTGTGCTTGAGAGCTACAATGAGACGGTACACATTCCAGGAAGAATCGCGACACCATTTGATCAAATTGATGTACCGCCATTTTTGCATGAGATGATAGAGAGGATTGGTCCCTCATACTCAGTTGCTGTCGGTTGTGCACTCAAGAAATTAGTTCCCCAAGTCTGACCTCCATGCCGTTTTCATTTAAACCAGACATCGCAAACCAACAACAAGCAACGCACGACGAGGCACCAGTTGCCTCATTTGGTAGTGGCTCAACACAAGACTATGCAAGCAGAAAGGTTGCACAAGGAAAATCTATTATAGAGCTTATTCTGATTGTTATTTTTGGTATCACCGCACTTCTTGCTTTATCGCTCATTGGTTACAAATATTTCTTATCGTCTCAAATAGAAAGCAAGAAGGCTTCTCTCGCAAGTTTTGAATCGCAACTCGCTACATTTCCTCTTGAGGAAATGAGGAAACTTTCAAATAGAATAAAAATTGTCAACCAGCTTGTAAAAGAACACCCATCTGCAAATGTTGCGTTTCGTATTGTTGAAGACAGTATCGAACATCATGTTACCTATAAACGATTTGATCTTAGATATGGGGATTCTATGAAGTCATATCAGCTTCAGTTGGATGGTGTAGCACCGGATTATAAAGGTGTTGCTCAGCAGGTTGACACGCTTAAACGTAAACCGTATACGACCTATATTCAAAATGTGCTAGTGGACGGTCTTCAGCCAGATACGACTGGAAAGATAACCTTTGGCCTCCGTATGGGTATTGGAATTATGGGGTTGTTGTCTGAGGATGTGAATCTTTCAGATGAAGCGCTTGTGCGTGTGGCATCAAGTACGCAACAGGTCGATGTTTCTGGTACAACAACACAAACAGTAGGCACTTCATCTAAGTCCCAATAATCCTATGTCAAAAAACCTTCTCAACATTTTACTTGCAGTATCGACCTTTGCGTTGTACTACCTTCTCATTAATCCGCTCTATAATGGAACCGGTGGTGTATGGCAACCTGAAGAGAGCATTAAGATGCTTCGAGATTTGAATGGCCAGTATGACGAGACACTGCGGCAAGCAAACGAACTCTATTCACAAGCTGAGACGTTGCGTGGGCAGTATTCTAGGATTTCTCAGGACCAGAAGGATATGATGAAGATTATGGTTCCAGATTCTATCGATAAGGTGCGCCTCTTGAGTGAGGTAACAAATGTTGCAGGACTCGCAGGACTTAAATTGGAAAACATCTCCTATTCGGACGGATCTATAGCAGCATCGGGTCGAGGATACGCCACTATATCTTTTTCGGTAAAGACAACCTACGAAAAATTTAAGGAACTCATGTATGCATTTGAGACGAGTATGCGTTTGTTTTCGATTCAATCAGTATCGTTTTCATCACCAGCAGAAGATGGGCAACTTACGTCATATCAGGTACGTCTAGATACCTATTTTTTGAAATAAACAACTATGCAATCATTTTTTCTACAAAAGAAGACACTCCTCCTAGAAATTGCTGTTCTTATCGCATTTCTTGGAGGTATGTATTATTTGTACGTGTCGTTTAGTGAAGATGGGACGACAACGACGCAAGTGGCGATCAACGAGCAACTGCTCGGACAAAACTTTGTACTGTTTCTTAAAGTTGTGAACCAGGACAGGATCTCGTTTAGAGACATTAGTTTTATGGACTCCGCACTTGTATCGCAGCTTCGTGATTTTTCTGAAGTAATTAATCCAACAGATTCTCGTGGTCGTCTTGACCCGTTTGTACCATATGCTTCTTCTCGACCTCTTCGTTAATCAAAACAAGCTCACAGAACTTGAAGCCAAGGAAATTCAGTCCGATCTTTCGGTGCGCGATGATGTGTTTGTAGACGATATCCTTCGAGGAAAGCAAATTACAGCAGATGAAATTATGCAGGTGAGGTCGGTTTTGTACGGACTCCCTGTGTACCAGAAAGAAATTCCTGACAACAAAGAACTCACGAAATACATAAGTGTTTTACAGTCCAAGCAATTTCTGGCCGTTCCGCTCGAACTCGTAGACGGCGTGCTTTCTGTTGGAGTGGTGGATCCAGAGCACGGAAACGCTCTTGATAGTTTGCAGTTTTTGTTTGGTACAGATCATCAGGCGTACAAAGTGTTTCTTATTTCATATGATGCATTTAAAAAACATTTCGGCATGTCGCTGGATGCGACCACTGTTACACCGCTTAAGGTTATCCCATCAACTGACAAACAGCAATCAACGGACGGTGTAGGAAATGGATCACAGCAACAGCAACAATCTTCTGAGGGACAAGTGACTGCTGATAGTAAACAAAAAATAGCTGTTGAAACAGCGTCAGAGGGCTTGGATCTTTCGGACATTTCTCCCATTTTGGATGAGCACATTGAAGAACTTCCTGTTCCAGATATCTTTAACCTTATTTTGCGCTACGCTATTGATAAAAATGCGTCAGATATTCACATTGAACACATTGGAACAGCGGTACGTACTCGTATCCGTTTGGATGGACAACTTGAAACGATTACAAGTTTTTCACCGAAGCTCCATCCTGTGCTTATCGCTCGTATTAAAATATTATGTGCTCTTAAACTAGATGAGAAGCGCAAACCACAAGATGGTCGTTTCAGTTCCAAGCTCGGAGATCATAGTGTGGACTACCGTGTGTCGACGTTCCCGGGATACTTCGGTGAGAAAGTGGTGATCCGTATCCTCGACAGCTATCGAGGTGTTCGTCCAGTAGATACACTTGGCTTTCAAGACCAGCAGATGAAGGAAATTCGTGAAGCGCTTGGTAAGCCATACGGTATTATTCTTATTTCTGGTCCGACTGGTTCTGGAAAAACAACAACGCTGTATGCCATGCTTAACGAAATCGATCGAGAGCATAGAAATGTGGTGTCACTTGAAGATCCAATTGAGTACAACGTGCCATCCATGAACCAGTCCCAGGTATTTCCAGAAATTGGCTATACCTTCGCTGCTGGACTCCGATCTATCCTTCGTCAAGATCCAGATGTGATCATGGTGGGAGAAATTCGAGATGCAGAAACAGCGACGCTCGCCATTCAAGCGGCACTTACGGGACACCTTGTGTTCTCTACCATTCACACCAACACAGCAACAGGCGTCATCACTCGTCTTTTGGATATGGGTATCGAGCCGTACCTTATTGCGCCTACCATCATAGCAACTATTGGTCAACGACTCTCTCGTACCATTGCAGAAGGGTGTGCAGAAGAAATGGAATCAAATGACAGTATGAAGAAGATGGTGGAAGAGCAGTTTAAAGATTTACCCGACGAGTTTAAGAGTAAGTTTGCTCTCGATAAACCGCTTCATCAAGCAAAACCAAGTGCGGAGTTCCCAACAGGGCTGAAAGGGAGACGTCCAGTGTTTGAGGTGCTCACTTTTACTGACGAGATTCAAGACGCTGTCCTTCATAGTAAAGGTGAAGATGAGATCTGGCACATGGCTCGCAAGAACGGCATGATTACGATGAAAGAAGACGCTATTTTGAAATCAATTGCAGGAATCGTGCCATTTACCGAGATCAACGAGCTGTAGAGATAGACATTGCTTGTTAGGTAGTGGCATTGTTTTTAATCTACTCTGTGGGTTATACAATTGTAGAGATGCGTATCCTTGGTATACTTTGAGTAACGATATTGGTTAGATGTCTATTGTCTAAAGTCTAATGTCTCACATTTATTTTCATGAACTACGAAACTGAACTCGCCGACCTTATCATGACGCTTGTCAAAGAGGGTGGTTCGGATTTGCACTTTGCTGTCGGTTCATTTCCTACACTTCGAGTGAATAGGGATCTCATTCCACTTACTCGCAAACGAGAACTCTCTGCTGAGGATACGCTTGGATTCTTGAGAGTGATGGTTGGGGAAAAAATGCTCACTAATTTTGTCGTAAATCAAGAAATCGATTTTTCGTATGAGCATGCAAAAGAGTATCGTCTTCGAGGAAATGCCTCATTTCAACGAGGTGTGATCTCTATCGCGATGCGACTTGTGCCAAAGGTGAAGAGTATGTCGGAGCTTAATCTCCCTGACCAGATCATACACCTCGCACGTGAACGGCAAGGATTTTTCTTGGTGGTTGGTCCTGTTGGACAAGGAAAGTCCACGACACTTGCTGCGATGATCGGTCAAATCAACAGCGAAGCAAAGCGCCATATCATCACCATTGAAGATCCTATTGAATTTCGTTTCGACCAAGATAAGTCTCTTATCGAACAACGTGAAGTTGGTATTGATACAAAAGACTTCCATACAGCACTTACGCATGTGTTTCGCCAGGATGCCGATGTGATTATGATCGGTGAGATGCGAGATAAAGAAACGATTTCAGCTGCTGTAACAGCTGCTGAGACGGGGCACTTGGTACTTTCTACGATACATGCGAACTCTGCAGCGCAAACGATTGACCGTATTATCGACAGCTTTTCTGCGGAGCAGCAGGATCAGATTCGACTTCAACTAGCATCGTCACTTCTCGGCATTCTTTCTCAGCGACTTATTCCTCGTGTATCTGGAGGGCTTATCCCAGCGTTTGAGCTTCTTCTTAACACTCCAGCAGTTTCGAATCTCATACGAGAACGACGCACACATGAGATAGACGTGCTCATAGAAACAGGATCGCAAGATGGAATGATTGATCTTGATCGTAATCTGGCAGACCTTGTTCGTAGAGGAGAGGTTTCTAAAGATGACGCTATGAGCTTTGCCCGCCGACAGACTATGTTTGAACGCCTTATCTAATTTCATGCTTTTCCATTACACAGCGATAGATCAAAACGGAACAAAGACAGAAGCAGAAGTAGACGCAGCTTCTCTTGATGGTGCTATAGCGTTTGTGCAGAAGAAGGGATTAAGTATTATTACTATCGATGAAAAGGACGGTTCCCAAAATGGAATTCTTAATATTCAGATTTTTAAGGAAAAAGTCAAACCAAAAGACGTTGTTATTTTTTCTAGACAAATTGCAACGCTTTTTGAAGCGGGGGTTTCTGCGCTCAAAGCTTTTCGACTACTTGCTGCTGAAAACGATAACAAAGAGCTTCAACGACAACTAACTGCAGTAGCAGATGACATTGAGGCTGGTATTTCACTCTCAGATGCCCTTTCAAAGAAGCCAGACCTCTTTTCTCCTTTTTACGTTAATATGGTTAAATCTGGCGAAGAAAGCGGTAAGCTAAATGAGGCGTTTTTGTACCTCGCTGATTATCTTGATCGTGACTACGAATTACGACAGAAGGTGAAGAAAGCGCTTACCTATCCTGTGTTTGTGATTGTGACCTTCATCCTTATTATGACGGGAATGTTTATATTTGTTATTCCAAAGATGGCTGCTATGTTTGCTGATCAAGGAGCGGAGCTCCCTATGGTTACTCAAATTGTGCTCGGTATTTCAAGTTTTCTTGCGACGTATTGGATTTTGTATATGCCGATACTTATAGTTGGCGGCTGGTTTTTCTATAGATGGTCCACAACTGAAAGCGGACGGGCAAAGATTGATGATGCAAAAACAAAAATACCGGTGTTTAAAAATCTTTTCCAAAAGATTTTTCTCACACGTCTGGCGGATAACATGAACACCATGCTTTCAAGCGGTGTACCTATAGTTCGATGTATAGATATCACAGCTGCCGTTGTGGATAACGTGGTATATAAGGAGCTTCTTAAGCGTGTGTCTGCCAAAGTGCAGTCAGGAACTGCTTTCTCCAAGGCATTATATGAGGAACACCATGTGCCAAACATTCTTGTACAGATGGTACGTATTGGAGAGGAAACGGGAGAGCTCGGGTATATCTTGAAGAACCTTGCTACGTTTTATAAACGTGAACTTGACTCAGCGATAGACAGTGTTATAGGGCTTATCGAACCTGCGATGATTGTTGGTCTTGGTTTGGCGGTCGGCATACTTGTTTCCTCTGTACTTCTCCCGATGTACTCACTTTCTTCATCGATTGCATAAAAGCCTTGTAATTCTTTATCCACAGGAAAGCCTCAAATCTCTTGTGCTTTTCATTTGTGGGGGTATACTTAATACTAATATCTATAATAAAGATAGAGATTATAAAGAACATGCCACATATTCCATTTACCAAATCTTTTACTAAGGGTCTACGCGGTTTCACACTTATTGAACTTCTTGTTGTGATCGCTATTATTGGTCTCCTTTCTACGGTTATCGCAGGACCAGTACAGTCTGCTCGTAAGAAGGGTCGAGATGCAAAGAAGATTGCTGATATCCAAGCAATTCAAGCTGCATTGTCACAGTATGCTGAGGATAACGCTGGTGTTTATCCAGCATCACTCGCATCGCTAGCACCTACATATATTCAAGTCATGCCAGCAAACACTCTTGCAGGTGCTGCAGCTAAGGACAAGTATATGTACGTAACATTCATGGATGCTGCTAACGCAAACATCGTATCATACCATCTTGGTGTGAAGCTTGAGTCAACATCACCTGCACTTCAGGCCGACGCTGACTGTCGAGGAACTACTTGTTCTGCTGCGACCGGTAACGTGACAAACGCGAACTACGCAGCTTCTGGTGCTGGTAACCCAGCAGCAACTGCAGCTGGTCCTGTAGCAAACAGTGCTACACCAACAGCTGACTTCAACGGAGCTGGTGCAAACGAAGCAACTGGTAACGTCTGTACTGCAGCGCTTACGGATTGTGTGTACGACGTGGTACCTGAGAACTAATTGGAAGCGGTGTGTTTGAACTTCTCGTCTCTACACTATTCTTTCTTTTCGGTGCAGCTATCGGAAGTTTCACTTTAGTCGTTGTAACACGACTACATGTTGCCCCGATTGCTTCATCACGGAGCAAGTGCCTCTCCTGCGGAGAGGCACTTCGCGTTTGGGACCTTGTGCCGATCTTCTCGTATCTCCTCTTACGTGGCTCGTGTCGGTATTGTAAAACTCCATACGGAGCAGTGTCGCTTCTGGTTGAATGTTTATTTGGCGTACTATTCGTTCTTCTCTATCACTTTATTCTCTCCGGTTTCTCGATTGTTCCGCTTACTGCATGGCTTGTGTACTACACAGTCTTGTTTATATCGCTTGGGGTTGTGGCACTTTACGACTATAAGCATTCATATGTGCCTGTTGTATTCCTTGCCGCGTTCTTAATTCTCTCATTTGGAATGCTTGTCATGCATTATTTGTACTCTCCGACAGCTGCAGTGCTTCTCGGTCCACTTGTGGTAGCTCTCCCTTTCTTAAGTGTGTGGGTTATTACTAAAGGAAGAGGATTAGGTTTAGGTGATGTTCTTCTGTACGCCGGTGTGGGCGCATTCTTTGGTATCGAACAAGGACTTGCAGTACTTCTGTTGTCGGTATGGATTGGCGCAGTTGTGGGTGCATATATCTACCTTAAGAACTTCAAACAGCATACACGATCGACAACAATGCCATTCGTGCCATACATTGTTCTAGCCTTTTTCTTTGTGCTGTTCACAGATATTGACGTCTTCTCTATCGCTTCCATTTTTTCTTAGTGGTACCATAGAGACAGTATGTATTCTCCATTCTCTCGTCGTTATGTAATCGTAGGGTTTACGTTGATTGAACTTGTGGTAAGTATGGGGATTCTGTTCCTACTTGCTGCAATTTTACTTGCGAACTACCCTGAAACTGCAGTTCGCCTCACGCTTGCTAACACAACGCAGAAGTTATCACTTATGGTGCGAGAGGCTCAGATACGAGGAAGCGCTGTTGACTCAGTGAACAGTTCACTCGGAGGATATGGCGTTTTTATATCTCTTGCCTCACCAACATCTTTTCTTTTGTTTGGTGATACCGTTGACCCGGATCTTCCGAAACCATATGGGATTTCGATAGGAAATAAGTTGTTTGAAAGTGGTAATCCGATTAACGAAACAAAAAGTATCACTACGCTTCCTTCTCGTTACAGCATTAGTCGTATTTGTGTAGGAACAGGCTTTCCTTTTACATGCACGACTGATAACGATCCCGAGGTTGAGACGCTTACTGTTTCATTTATGCGCCCAAGTCCAACACCCTACATTTACATCAATGGAACAACGACGGTAAACTTTGCCGGTGCGTGTATAGAACTACGATCACCGCAAGCTCCAGCGTTTGGACACATTCGTAATGTGCAAGTGTTTAGCTCCGGTATGATACGAAGCGATATCGGTAAATGTGATAACAGTCAACTATGATTATGATTCAACATTTTAGAACTACATCTGTGCGAGGTTTTACACTAGTCGAACTTTTGGTGAGTATGGCTATTTTTGTTACGGTGATCACTATTGCCGTTGGTGCGTTGTTTTCAGCGCAAGTGGTTAATACTAAATTGGAACAAACTCAAGCTGTGCTAGATGGTGTACACCTCGCAACTGAGGTTGTTGTGCGCGAAATGAGGTACGGTGCAACATTTTATTGTGACACGTCTATTCCATCTCCTCTCCCGTCAACACGAAAATCGTGCGATTACCCTAATGGGGGAACTGTGCTTATTTTTAAACCAACGGCAGCGCTTTTAGGAACTACAGATGAGACTCGAGATAGAGTGGCCTTCTATCTCTCTAATGGTGTACTTTATAAAAATGAGTATCCTTATGGTGGTACAATGAGAGTTAATCAAATAACTTCAAGTGATGTGCGTATTGACACACTTTCTTTCTATGGAACAGGGCTTAATACAACAGGAGGTACGTCTGATTATTTGAATGTAGCTGACTATAATCAACCGCTTATCACCATGATTATTTCCGGTGCTACGGTTCCTCGAAAAATAACATCGCAGCCTGTTACTTTTAGTGTACAAACAAGCGCTGCCTCAAGAACACTTGATAGATAAAACTCATGAATCATTTTTTAAACAGAAGAATAGGTACCATCAAACACCCTCGGGGCTTTACTCTCGTAGAAACCCTTGTTTCTACGATGATTATTACGATCGTTATCCTTGGGCCCCTCATGCTTGCATCAAATGCTTCTACATATGCACGTGTCACGAAAGATACGCTTATCGCAACGTATCTCGCACAAGAAGCAATAGAATTGCTACGACATCAGCAGGATTCGGTATATATACGTTGTATTCAGTCTATTTCATCAGTCTGTGTTCTTTCGCCAAATGAAACACCAGAAGAAGGTGCGTGGAGAATTTTTAAAGCAAGACTAGGTACAACACCGCAAGGCGCATCTTGCTATTCAAATGAAAATGCAAATGGTTGTTCGTATGATGTGTTGGATATGGCTAGAACGCAGGATGGTAATCCGACCAAGTACATAAGCACCCTTTCATCATGCAGCACACTTTCAGTTGAAAACTCGACCGGGTTATATGTTTGTTCTGGTGCTCATGGTGTTGGAGCTGGATTTACTCTCACAGGCTTTTCACGTCTGATTTCCATAACCTCCATACCAACTATTACCACGTCTGATCAGGCGTATAATGATGACTTGCGTGTGACGGTGACTGTTAAGTTTAAGCGAGTGAATGGATACACTCGACAAATTAAGGTCATTGACTTTTTGCACGCCCGAGCATAATCAGTATGTCTATACAATCATTTTTAAATACATTCAAAGTACGAACAGTAAAAGGCTTCGTGTTACCACTTACTCTTGTTGTGTGTGTTATTATTCTCACCATTGCAACAGGTATCTCAGTTATTCTTGCAAAGGAGTTGTATTTTTCTAAACTCTCTCGATTAAGTCAGGTTGCATACTACGCCGCTGATAGTGCACTTATGTGCGCGACCATGATTGATGATCAGTATATTGACCCGGATACCGGTATGGGTATATTTGAATACAATAACTTAGTAACCGCAGACACTGCTTTAGTTCGTGTTAATCAACAGCGAGCTGCACGAGGATTAGAACCTGTAACATTAAGTAGTATTAAGTGTGCAACATCTGAGATTTTTAACCCAACCACTTCTTCTTACAGTGTTGCTCCATTCAATCGTGTCGACTCTGCTGGTAATCCAGAAGTGGGAAGGGCGACTACGTTTTCTATGACTATGGATTTGGGAACAGGTGAAACTAGGTGTGCTCAAGTAATTATCAATAAAACAGTCACCTACCGTCAGATTATTGCGCGGGGGTTTGCTTCGTGTGCATCAAGCTCTGTATACCCCATAGAACGTGCCATTGTGAGCACTTCTGAAGTGGCAGCTATAACCGCATCTACAACGACTACGCCACAAGTAACAGTAAACGCGATTCTCACATCTGGTTCATCGTGGACAGTTCCTGCAGGTATTACTTCTGTAAAGCTTTGGGTTGTTGGTGCGGGTGGTGGCGGCGGCGGAGCATATTCTTTTTGGGGTGAATATGCTACTCAAGGTGGTGGTGGGTCAGGTGGTGTTGTATACAAAGAGTTTACAGTTAATCCAGGAGAAGTAATTTCGTACACACTTGGTGGGGGTGGAACAAGTGGTTCATCAGGAGCTTTCGGCTCAGCAGGCGGATCAACGATTGTAACGCTTCCGTCTGGTCAAATAATAACAGCATTAGGTGGAGGTGGTGGTAATAGTGGCGGCGGCGGATCAGGAGGACATGGATCAACATCAGGGTTAGGTGTCATTATTTACACTGGAGGTGCTGGTAATATATACGGTGGTGGAGGTATTGGCACCGCAAACGCATCTGGTTTCTCTGGTGCACAAGCTAACGATGTTTCTGGTCTGTTTGCTGTACTTACTGCAGCTGGTTATGCAACAACGGGCCCTGGAGCGTATGGTGGTTGTGGAAGTGTAAATGGTGGTTGGTATGCAACAGGATTTGGGTCAGGTGGAGGATCTTCAAGTTGTTATGGCGGTACTGGTGGAGTTGGTTTGTACGGTGGAGGAGGGGGAGGGAGCGGTTCAACACAGGACGCTTGGGGTGGTGTTGAAGTTGGAACTGGAGGAAATGGAGGATCCGGAGTTGTTGTCATCTCAGCACAATAAAAACCTTCATATATAAGGGTTTTTAGTGGTATACTTGATACTATGTCGAAGTCTGAGGCAAAACACAGAATAGAAGAATTGCGAGTACTTCTTGAGAAACACCGTGTGCTATATCATGTACATGACGCACCAGAGATTTCTGATGAAGTGTATGATTCTCTCATGCATGAATTAGCTACGCTTGAGAAACTTTATCCGGAGTTTGATGTTTCACATTCTCCGACACATAGAATAGGGGGCGATACGATAGATGCATTTGAAAAAGTTACTCACACCGTTAAACAATGGAGTTTTGATAACGTTTTTACTTATGAAGAGCTTCTTGCATGGGAGGCGAGAAATACTACTCTTCTTGAAAAAGCTGGTATAGCAGCACGACCAAGCTATGTTGCTGAAATGAAGATAGATGGTCTAAAGGTTATTCTTACATATGAAGATGGTGCGCTCGTTCGTGCTGCGACGCGTGGAAACGGTGAAGTCGGTGAAGATATAACAGAAAACATAAAAACAGTGAGGTCTATCCCGCTTGTCCTCCCAAAGCCTGTTTCGATAACTGTTATTGGAGAGGCATGGATAAAAAAGAATGATCTTGATCGAATCAACAAAGAGCGTGAAATACAAGGGGTACCCTTGTATGCAAACACGCGTAATCTGGCAGCGGGGACACTTCGTCAACTCGATCCTAAAATTGTTGCAAAGAGAAACATTCAGATATATGCGTACGATATAGAACTACAGAAGACAGAACACAGAGCACAGAGCGCAGAAACACAAGAGCAAGAACTTAAGATGCTGTCTTCGTTTGGTTTTTTGGTAAATAAAGAATATAAAGTGTGTAGTGATCTTTCTCAAGTTCAAGTGATGTATGATTTGTGGAAAGAAAAACGCACAAAACAGGATTATGGCATTGATGGTATGGTTATCAAAGTTAACGAGAGAAAGCTTTGGGATGAACTTGGATATACCGCTAAATCACCACGCGGAGGTATTGCATACAAATTTCCCGCTGAAGAAGTCACGACACGCCTTGTCGCTATTACGTGTCAGGTGGGGCGTACTGGTGCAGTAACACCAGTTGCAGAACTTGAACCGGTACTTCTTGCTGGTTCTACAGTGAAGCGTGCAACACTCCACAATGAAGATGAGATTAATCGTCTTGACGTTCGTGTTGGTGATACAGTGAGTTTGCGTAAGGCCGGGGATGTGATCCCTGAAATTTTTGATGTACACCTCGAATTACGTCCAAAGACTGCAAAAAAGTTTAGTATGCCAACGACATGCCCCGAATGTGCCTCAGTGCTTGTTAAAGAAACAGTTGGAAAAGACATTTCTGCCGCCTGGTATTGCAAGAATGCAGCTTGTCCAGCAAAACACTTGGAAAACCTGATTCACTTTGCAAGTAAAAAGGGTATGTATATAGAAGAACTTGGCGAAAAGACACTGGAAACTTTTCACGATTTAGGATTGATCACTGACCAGGTGTCGATTTTTGCACTCACACAACAAGACATCGAAGGTTTGGAAGGGTTTGGTGAAAAAAGTGCAGAAAATATCGTTGCTTCAATTGAAAAAGCGCGCAGTGTTCCATTATCACGGTTCCTGTACGCACTTGGCATTCGTCATGTTGGAGAAACAACTGCGAAGGATATCGCGCAACACTTCAGAACATTTATCGCTGTGCGTACTGCGTCATACGAAGCATTGTGTGATGTGGAGGGTGTGGGTGAGAAAGTTGCGGCATCGATTGTTGCATTTTTTGCTGATGCAAAAAATGCAACAATGCTAGACCGCATGCTTAAGGAAGTGCGAATCGTAGAAGAAAAGAAAAAGTCTGATGGGAAACTACAAGGTTGTACGTTTGTACTTACTGGAACGTTCACAGCGTTTTCTCGTGATGAGATGAAGGCATTGATTGAAGAACATGGAGGTAAAGTTTCTTCGAGTGTTTCGAAGTCAACGAGCTATCTTCTTGCTGGAGAAGGTGGTGGTAGTAAGCGCGATGACGCTGAAAAGTTTGGAGTAAAAATCATTAATGAAGAAGAGTTTAAAAATATGCTAGAATAGCAAGTATGTCATTTACTAAGGAAGATTTGGCAACGATTTCATCGCTTGCTCGTATAGTGGTAACCCAAGAAGAGGAGGAAAAAATGCTTGCAGATATGCAAGCTATTTTGGGGTATGTTTCTGAAATAAATGAGGTTGGAGGAGCTGTAGAGAGAGTGAAGCCGGTTTCGTATAATGTCGTGCGCGAAGATGTTGTTACGTATGAGTCTGGTTCACATACGGACGCACTTCTCCGTGAGGCTCCCGCCACTGAGGATGGATATGTAAAAGTAGCACAGGTGCTTAAATAGTCTTGTTAGACAACAGCTATGCATAAGACACTTACACAAATTCAGGAAGATTTAAAGAATGGCATAATAACTGTCGAGGAACTTGTTGATACCGCAAAGAGCACTATTAAAGAGAAGGATGGAGATATTCACGCACTTCTTGGTTTGTATTCAGATGCACTCATTGCATCACAGGTGGCTCGTGCTAAGGAAATGTTTGCAAATGGAAGTGCAACGCTCATGACTGGAGTACCTATCGTACTTAAAGATAACATTGTTGTGAAGGATGAAAAAGCAACAGCAGCTTCTAAGATTTTGGAGGACTATGTAGCGACATATGATGCGACGGTAGTGAAGAAATTAAAAGATGCTGGTGCTATCATTCTTGGTCGTGCAAATATGGATGAGTTCGCTATGGGCGGTTCAACAGAAAACTCTGCATTTGGTGTGACGAAAAATCCACACGATACAACGCGAGTTGCTGGCGGGTCGTCAGGTGGATCTGCTGCATCTGTTGCATATGGGGCGGTTCCTGTAGCGCTTGGGTCTGATACTGGTGGGTCTATTCGACAGCCCGCATCGTTTTGTGGAATTGTTGGACTTAAACCGACCTACGGCTCAGTATCTCGATACGGTCTCATGGCGATGGGTTCATCTCTTGACCAGATCGGACCTTTTGCTCATTCAGTTGAAGATGCAGAAGCGGTATTTGATATTATAAAAGGTAAGGATCCTCTCGATGCAACTTCGGTAGAAACACAAGAGATAAGACAACAAACGACAGATTTAAAGAAGAAGATCGGTGTGCCGTGGTCGTTTGTGCGGCGAGAAGGTGTCGACCAGGAAGTGTTACAGAACTTTGAAGCTTCACTTAAGAAATTAGAAGGGGAAGGGTATGAAATAGTCGATGTTTCGTTTGAACATCTCGAAAAGGCGCTCTCAGTGTACTACGTTGTTGTGTTTGCAGAAATTTCTTCGAACATGGCTCGGTATGATGGTATACGCTATGGTTTGTCTGTACAGGATGAAGCAGTGATTAAGGGATATTTTAAAACAAGAACACAAGGCTTTGGGCCGGAAGTTCGTCGCCGTATTTTACTTGGCACTTATGTGCTTTCATCTGGATACTACGATGCGTACTACAACAAGGCGAACCTTGTGCGCGAAATGTTACGCAAAGAGTTTGCAGAGGTATTTACATCTGTTGACGCGATAGCGATGCCAACATCACCAATACCTGCGTTTGCAATAGGTGAAAAATCTCATGACCCACTTGCAATGTATTTGGCGGATATATTTACGGTGCCGGTAAACATTGTCGGGGTTCCTGCAATTTCTATCCCATCTGGGAAAACAGCATCAGGGCTTCCTCTCTCGCTTCAGTTGCTTGCGCCACATTTTCGTGAAGACGTTTTATTCACTATCGGGAAGGAGTTTGAAAAGCTATACTTGAATTAGTAAACAGTGGCCAGTGTCGCAGTGGATAGTAGACTGAACTCTTCTGTTCACTGATTACTGCTGACTGACTACTTATCCTTTATGTATTCTCTCTCGATCGATTACCTCTTCAATCGTATTTACGATCTACTGCTGTGGATTAAGTACGTGTGGCTTTTCGTATTGCTGAGAAAAAGTCCTGACGACTACCTCGCGCTCCATGCAGATCGTGAGTTTGATGGTTTGCGAGATAGGGGGTGGTTTACACAGTATCTCGATCAAAAAGATGCAGCGGTTCCTCTTGCGGATGTGCATACATCGCTTTGGCAAACATTCTTAGACAAGACAGGTATCAAACTTCGTGACTCTGATGGTGATGGTGTTCCAGATGTTTCTGATGCTACACCCTTTGATCCAGAAAATCTCACAGAAGTACAATTGCGAGAACGATATGAATCAGACTACACAACCTGGGATCATGTTCGTGACGCACTTGGATTTGGTCCGACAGATAAGGACAAAGATGGCGTGCCAGACAGCTATGAGCGAGCCCACAACATGGATCCGACCATAGCAGACTCAGATAGAGATGGTGTGCCTGACAACCAGGAGCTGTTACGAGGAACCGATCCGCTTAATAATGATACTGATGGTGATTTGGTGCTTGATGGACGTGATGAGGCACCACTTGATCCAACTGTATCATCTATTGGCCCTGATACTGATGGTGATGGTGTGAGCGATAAGATTGAATTATTGCTTGGCACAGATCCAATGAAAAAGGATACAGATATGGATGGTATTTTGGACAATATGGATACCTATCCACTTGATTCTGAAAATATAAGCAGGTTGGCATCGTTTGACCTAGATAAAAACACACAAGGACTTCACTTTTCGATACAAAACCCTGTGCTGTCACTTTTTACTGACCTTCTTTCTATTCTAGCGATACTGGTGCTTGTTTTTCTCGTGTATATATTTTTACGGTGGCTTCTTGGATTTCGAGAGTCTCTTGATCACTACGAACATCATTTCAAACATAACGACCATGATAGTGGTCATGGTATACACACTATTTCTCATGCTGATGAAGAACTACCTGCAGGTATTGCGCACCTTCCAGTGCATCACGATGCACCAGCTCTTCCACCTGAGCCGTCTTCATTTGAGGATCATCCACGTTTTGCTATTATCCAAGGGTATATGTCAAGCACAAGCGAGGCGCTCTGGAGAATCGGCCTTCTTGAGGCGGATAATATGCTTGCTG
>JBDKFI010000012.1:0-18101 GCA_039798825.1 Candidatus Parcubacteria bacterium
GTAATGGACGCATCGGTCTTGGAACAGGTAAAGCGATGGACACGCAGGTGGCTATCGAAAAAGCTCTTAAAGCAGCTAAGCGAAACATGGTTACGCTTAAGCTTTCAAAGCAGAAGTCACTTCCGCATGATGTTGAGGCAAAGTTTAAGTCATCTGAAGTGATGATCATGCCAAACAAAGGGCGAGGTCTTATCGCTGGATCATCTGCTCGTACTATCTTGGCACTTGCAGGTATCAACAACGTTACTGCGAAGTTCTATTCAGGAACAAAGAACAAGCTTAACAACGCGCGTGCAACCATGAAGGCGCTCGAACAGCTTGCCTATGCTCATGGTGAGGCACCTGTCGCTGCAACTAAAGTCGGAGATGCAGTAATCGAAGAAACTAAGTAAACGACTATGCAAATACATCAGATTAAACGAGATACACCATACAAGAAGTCAAAGCTCGTAGGCCGTGGAGGCAAGCGTGGCAAGACAGCAGGTAAGGGTGGTAAGGGACAAACAGCTCGCGCTGGACACCGTGTTCGCCCTGCGATGAGAGATATCATCAAGAAGCTTCCAAAGCTTCGAGGACATGGCAAGAACCGCTCACAGTCGGTATTTTACCGAGGACCAGAAGCGGTAGTGAACGTGGGTGCTCTTAATGTTTTCGAACAAGGAGCGGTGGTTAGCCCAACAGCGCTTGTCGCGAAGGGTTTGATCGGAGAAGCGTTTGGTAAAAACCCAAAGGTGAAGATTCTCGGAACGGGAACACTTACCGTGAAGCTTTCGTTTGAACGATGTGCAGTATCTGCTACCGCACAGAAGCAAATTGAGGCGCTCGGTGGAACTATTTCTACAGAAGAAAAAGCAAAGCCACACAAGGTTCGTGTTATCAAGGAGAAGAAAGAAAAAGCTCCGTCTGCAAAGAAGGGGAAGAAGTAGTTTCATTACTACGTACCGCAAAAGACGACATTCCGATCGGAATGTCGTCTTTTGCGTTGGCTAAGTAGCCCTTAAAACCTTATAGCCTAAGGACTGTTTTTGTGGTATAATGGCGAAATTATGAAAACTATCAAGGCCATCTTTTCTGACCGCGTACTGCGAAACCGAATTTTCTTTGTTATTGGTATTCTTGTGCTCACTCGAGTGCTTGCTGCGATTCCTGTTCCTGGAATAGACGCAGCAGCGCTTGCGGGTAAGCTTGGTACTGCGGTGGAGTTTTTCAATCTCCTCTCCGGCGGAGGACTCTCTTCATTCTCTGTTGTTATGCTTGGAGTTGGTCCATACATTACAGCATCGATCATCATGCAGCTTATGACAGTGCTCTCTCCTCGTCTTAAAGAAATGCAAAGCGAAGAGGGGAACAAGGGTCGTCAGCGATTCGTTCAGTATGGAAGACTTCTCACGCTCCCGTTCGCGATCCTTCAAGGATATGCATTCCTTACTATTTTGGCGCGTCAGAACGCTTTTCCAGATTTCTCATATACAACGCTTGTGATGAATATTATCATTATCACCGCAGGTACCATGCTCATGATGTGGCTCGGTGAACAAATCAACGAGCGAGGTATAGGAAACGGTGTGTCACTTATCATCTTTGCTGGTATCGTGTCTGCTCTCCCGACAAAGTTTGGCCAACTTGCTACTTCATTTACCGCTTCACAAATTCCAATGGTTGTTGGGCTTCTCATACTTTCGCTTGTTGTCGTTGCGGGCATTGTGTATGTAACGGAAGCGGAACGACCAATTCCCGTCACGTATTCTCGTCAGACACGACTCGGTGCATCATCAGGAATCGGTGCGTCAACCTACTTACCACTTCGTCTTAATCAGGCAGGAGTTGTTCCTATTATCTTTGCGGTATCTATCCTCATCTTTCCACAACTTATTTCTCAGTTGTTTGCAACTTCATCACACGAAACATTGCAGGCGGTTGCTCGTTCAGTAAATGAACTCTTAAGTAATATGTGGGTATATGGCGGTGTGTACTTTTTCCTCGTTGTGTCGTTTACGTACTTTTACACCGCAGTGATGTTTGATCCAGAAAAGACAGCAGAGAACCTTCAGAAAAATGGTGCGTTTATTCCAGGGTTCCGACCTGGCGCTGCGACAGCAGAACACATCGGATACGTGCTCGCGCGCGTGACGCTTGTAGGAGCGCTCTTCCTTGGACTGGTTGCCATTCTCCCGATTGTTGTGCAGGGCATTACTGGAATAAGTGCTATTGCTATCGGTGGTACATCAATCTTGATTGCTGTGTCAGTGGTGCTCGATCTTATCAAGAAGGTTGATGCGCAGCTCTCGATGCGTGAATATTAGTTTCGCATTCTGTTTCATTTACAACAAAGAGTCGCCCATGGGCGACTCTTTGTTCTGCGGGCAGACTAGCTAACGACCAATGGCTAGGGACTGTCCTCTGTGGTAGTATTAACGGGATACATGGAAAAGAAATTCTATATTATTATGGGGAAGCCGGGGAGTGGAAAAGGTACCCAGGCACAGCTTCTTAAAGAGAAGCTGACACGTGATGGTTTAAACGTCATGCACGTGACTACGGGTGGCTCTTTTAGGCAGTTTATTAAAGGTGAAAGCTACGTAGCATCTCGAGCAAGAGAGGTGCAAAATAGTGGCTTACTTCAACCAGAGTTTCTTTCAGTGTGGAACTGGACGCAGATTTTTATAGATACTTTGAAAGAGGATACTACGGTTATCTTAGACGGCGCACCTAGAAAAATCACAGAAGTGGATTCACTCCATGAACTGTTCCCATTTCTTCAATATTCGTACCCTCCCGTTATCTATGTTGACGTCAGTGATGCGTGGGCAAAAGATAGAATGAAATATAGAGAATCTACTAGTATAGAGAAGCGTGAAGATGTTAGTTCTGACGAAGAAATACAAAAGCGTATCGACGAGTTTACGAAGTACATCATTCCTTGTGTTGAAATGTTTAAAAACGACTCACGGTATTCGTTCCTCCATGTAAACGGCGAACAGACCGTTGAAGAAGTTCACGCTGAAATAGTCTCGAAGTTAAGTTCTCTGCCAGCTACCACCCACTACCTGCCTTAGTGTTCACTCCATATGCGTTACGATATTAAACTTAAAAACGAAACAGACATCAAACATTTACGCGAAAGTTGTAGACGTCTTTCTGTTGCGCTTAAAGAAACTGCTCAAGTTGTTCGTCCTGGTGTGACGACGAAGTATGTAAATGACTTTTTTCACAATCTCGTTATTCAAGGAGGAGATGAGCCAGCTTTTCTTAATTACCAGCCGTTTGGTGCTGAGTATCCATATCCGGGAAGTATTTGTATCTCAGTCAACGATGAAGTCGTCCATGGGATAGGTGGAGATCGGGTTCTTAAAGAGGGGGATATTGTAGGACTTGATGGCGGTATTAAACATAAAGGGATGATCTCAGATTCTGCGATCACTGTCCCAGTCGGTGCCATTTCCGAAGAAGATGCAGAGCTACTTCGTGTTACAAAAGCGTCATTGATGGCTGGCATTCATGCAGCAGTTGGAGGCGCTTACGTAAATGATATTTCAAAAGCAATTGAAAAGGCGATACCGAAGAAGTACGGTGTAGTCAAAATTCTTTCCGGTCATGGTGTCGGGTATAAGGTTCATGAAGAACCATACGTGCCCAACTTTGATGATGGCGTAAAGGGCCCTAAGCTTGTGCCTGGTCTTGTGCTTGCTATTGAACCAATGGTAAACATGGGAACTGACGAAGTGTATCTAGCAGAAGATGGGTATACGTTTATAACGCTTGACCACAAGAGGTCTGCGCATTTTGAGCACACCATTCTTATCACTGACGGTGCACCGGAAATTCTAACAGCGTAACGATTCGGATGGTGAAGATATAGTCCGTATGGTGTGCTGCCCACTGTTCACTGCACAGTGCCCGCTGTATACTGATTGGTATGGATACAACTCTTAAAACTCCAGAACAGGAGTTGCGACATCTTCGTCTTAAGATTCAAGAAAAAGTGGAAGCCTCGAAAGGGTTTGAGGATAGGTTCACGTCTCAGGATCACGCACATGAGACCCTGCGTGCATACAGACAAACACCCATAGAGAAGATTGTGCCACCAGAAGTAAGGCTTTCTTCTGGCGAACGACATCGCATACTTGAGTGGCTTGCACCGCGAACGACAGACCAACAGGTGTCACAGCTTATGCAGGTGGTTGCTGATAAGGGTGTCAAAAATGCATTTGCAATTGTGGAGGAGTTACGTGACCCAGAGATTGATGACGACTTTGAACGTGTGCTCGCTCAGTACCTTCTCTCTGGACACACGTTTAAGAATGAACTTTCAAAAGATACATGGAAGGCACTTCACATGAAGCTGTTTGAGGTTGTCCTCCCAGATGGGCTTGCCTCAGAAGGCAAGCAAGCAAAGGAAATGATGTCACTCATGGAGCAGTGGTACGCTTCCATGCAAGCGCTTGCGCCAGAGCCGACGAATAAAGAAAAAAACTACTATTCACTTGAACTTGCTGTTTCAAACGGAAGTACGGTTGCATCGTTTTATTGCGCAGTTCATGCTGATTTCGCACTGCTTTTTGAAAAGGTGGTGCTCGGTGTGTTTCCTCATGCACAAGTACGAGAACAAAAGGACGATTACAACATCTTTCATGCCCATGCAATTACTGCGTGCTCGTACGCAACGGCGAGTGTGCACCCAACGCTTCCGATACGAACGTATAAAGAAATGGAAGGCGATCCGATGTCGCTCATCATTTCTGCATTTACGAAAATCGCGCGCGATGATGAGGGATTAGCGCTACAACTTCTGGTGCGTCCGTCGGGGGATGTGTTCGCAAAGCGCTACGGTGAAATGCTTGAGGACTTACGGAAAGGTGAGACGCTTAAGCGTGTAATCGATAAGCAAAGTCTCGTAAAAGAATCTCTTCATCTCATGCGAGAAATGTTTTCTTCACAGAAAAAAGAAGGGGACGACAAAGAAAAGAAAACAACATTTCTTGATGAAACAGCTATGAGACTTGTTCAAGAGAAGCTTTCTCGCACAATTGTCGAAACAAACATGCGTATCATTGCCTCCGCTAGTACGCTTCCTCGCGCACAAATGATGCGCGCAGATTTGGAAGCTTCATTTGCACAGTTCACAGAAGTAGGGGGAAGCGCGGTGAAATGGGTTGAAGTAGAAGGTAAGAAGCAAAAGGCGATGCTTCATAGATTTTCATATCGTTTGTGGAATGAGGATGAAAGCTATCCGCTTAACCTTTCTGAACTTTCATCGGTATTTCATTTTCCAGTTCACACAAAAGAAGTTGGAAACGTTCGTGAACAAACTGCAACACAAGCGCAAGCGCCACTTGATCTACCCACTGACGGTGTGGTGCTCGGTGTGAATCGTTTTAGAGGACAAGAAACACCCGTGCACATGTCACAAGAGGATAGAATGCGTCACATGTACGTCATAGGTCAAACAGGTACCGGTAAAAGCTCCATCCTTAAAAATCTCATCATACAAGATATTAAGAACGGGGATGGGTGCTGCTTTATTGATCCGCATGGGTCAGATATTATGGATATTCTCGCTTCCATTCCACCTGAGCGTGCGCAAGATGTGGTCTACTTTGATCCAGGATATACAGAACGTCCGATGGGGCTTAATATGCTCGAGTACGATAAAAACTACCCAGAACAAAAGACGCTTATCGTCAATGAAATGCTTGGGATTTTCAATAAACTGTTTGACATGAAGGCAACAGGGGGTCCAGGCTTCGAGCAGTACTTTAGAAATGCAACACTTCTCGTGATGGATCACCCAGAGTCTGGTAATACGCTTCTTGAAATCGGGCGAGTATTTTCAGATAAAGATTTCAGACACTACAAGCTTTCTAAAACAAAGAATCCACTCCTCGTTCAGTTTTGGCAGAACGCAGAAAAAACAACAGGAGACCAAGGTCTTGAAAATTGGACACAGTACGTGAACTCCAAGTTCGATATTTTCTTGTCCAATGACATCATGCGTCCTATTATTGCCCAAGAAAAGAGTAGCTTCTCTGTGCGTGAGATCATGGACACACGAAAGATTTTCTTGGTTAATCTATCAAAAGGACGCCTTGGAGATATCAACTCATCTCTTATCGGTCTTGTTATCGTGGGTAAATTTTTACAAGCAGCACTCTCTCGTGTGGACGCTGAAGATCGTCCAGACTTTTATCTGTATATTGATGAGTTTCAAAATATCACAACCCTGTCCATTACTTCCATTCTTTCAGAAGCTAGAAAGTATAGGCTCTCGCTTACGGTTGCTCACCAGTACATAAGTCAACTCTCTGAAGACATCAAGAATGCCGTGTTTGGAAACATCGGTTCAATGGCGTTTTTCCGCGTTGGACCAGATGATGCAAACTATCTTGAATCACAACTTGCGCCTTCATTTACAGCAAATGATTTGCTTAAAATAGAAAATTATCACGCGTATCTTAAACTTCTTGTTCGTGGTGAGCCAAAGAAACCGTTTGACATCGTGACGCTTCCGCCAGAGCAGGGGGATAGATCACGTATTGATGCGTTGAAAGAGCTGAGCTATCTCACGTACGGTAGGCCGCGTGAGGAAGTCGAGGCTGAGATTATGCGGAAATATCAACTCTAGTATGGATGCGACACTTCTTATTTTTATTGGAACGCTTGCAGTATACATACCACTTGCTTCGCTGCTTGTATATGTGTGGGCAAAACATGGTAAAGGTGACCGTGGTGTAGTAATGGCGCGCTCGCTGTTTCTCTTAGGATCACTTGCCCTTATCTGGTATATGATCATCTTATGATAGAAGAAACACCTACAACAGAAGCGCTAAGTGATGTGTACGTAGTGAAGAAGCATTGGATTGTCTATGTTGAAGATTTTTTTCTACACGCATTCGGATGCTTAAGTTTTTTATTGTGCGCATACTTTCTGGCTTCGCGTGGTGCATTCGGTGGCATTGGTCAGTCACAAAGCATCTACGGCGCCATGGCACTCGTTGGGTTTGTGCTTATTTTTTGGACAAGTTTTTTCTTTGCGTGGACCAAGCAGTATTTTGATATGTGGCGTATTACAGATACCCACATTGTGGGTGTAAATCAAGAAGATCTTCTTTCACGAGAAGAAGTTACAGTATCGCTTGATAAGGTACAAGATGTATTTTTTGAACGAGAGGGTTTTTTGTCTACGCTTCTTGGATTCGGTACACTTCGAGTGCAAAGTGCGGGAATCGACCAGGACTTAGTCATTGAATGTGTAGCAGATGTTGAACATGCTTCTCGCGTAATCACTGAATCCAGGGATAAACGTGCAGTCAAAAAAGCATACTAAAAGACCGCGCAGTAGGCGCGGTCTTTTAGTATTATGCTTTAACGCGTTCCACGTACTCACCGGTATCCGTGTTCACCATTATCGTTTCGCCAGCTTCGATGAAAAGTGGTGTAGTGATTTGTGCTCCAGTTTCAAGGGTCACAAGTTTTCCTCCACCTGATGCAGTGTTTCCTTTAATAGCAGGGGGTGCATCCTTCACCACGAAATTCATTTTGATTGGTAGTGTGACACCGATCACTTTCTCTTCATCTTCATATTCAAAAACTTTAATATCTACTACGGTGTTATCTTTAAGGAATCGAGAAGCGTCTCCGATAACATCTTCTGCAATCTCGAATCGCTTTGCACGATCTTTTGGATCACAGAACCAAAATTCACCTTTATTGGCGTAGAGAAAGAGGGCTTCTCGTTTTGAAATTTCTGCTTCTTCTGCAGTGTCTGATGCATGAAATGTACCAGGCACCACTTTCCCGTTGAGGAGATTTCTCATCCTTACCTGGTTTTGTGGTTTTCTCTTTTGCGTGCGAGCCACGTGTGACTCAAGTATTTCAAACGGTTGGTCATCTACAAGGATGTACTTGCGAGGTTTAATTTCATCGTAATCGAGTGTTGCCATAGGGATAGATTTAAGACATTAGACGTTAGACAATAGAAAATACCTAATGCGAATACATGGATTCTACCAAAAAAGATATGTTTTGACAAAGTGGTATCAAGCGGTATCATATGAGGTACTGGCTAAACCAAAATGAAAGGAGACGGCCATGAGAGATGAGTTCTTTGGTTTTATTTTGCTGATCGCGGCGGTGCTCATCACCGCCGCGGTCTCATACCATCGGTACCGGAAGCTTGTTCCGGAGACGAAAATGCTTCAATCAAGACTGTCCATTCGGGTGTACCCGGATGGACGGATCGTCCACACCATCAACGGTGAAGTCGTCCCACTCTTCATGGTGCCGTTCATCTCGATGGACATGGCGCACCTCTTCGGTGCTGAATTAGAGGAAGAGTTCTGTGACGAGCGAGGCGAGGTCATCCCCAAGACGGCGGCCTTGAAGCAGTCCTGCTCAGAGTTTGAGGCAGCTCTCCAGAAAGAGCAATCCGAAGGGAGGGTGCCACAAGGCTACGTTTCCCCAGAAGTTGCAGCTCTCGCACCCTATGCGTTCAGACGACTGTACTACGTACAGCGTAGCACTCGGGGCTACAGTGCTGCGATGTAGTCCAACGAAGAAGGCGACCCGCCTAAGGTCGCCTTCTTTTTAATTGATACCTTTGTATAGTTATTCCGGCTGGTCGTTTTCTTCTGCGTCCGGTGTGCCCGCATAGGAGAGTCCTCCTTCGTCGAGATGCTTTCTGATTTGTTTTGCGAGCGCGTCCCCAACCTTTTTATTTTCTCTCAAATAAGTGCGTGCGGCGTCGTACCCTCGTCCAAGTTTTTCTTCACCGTAGACATAGACTGATCCAGAAGACTTTCCAACGAGTTTGAACTTCTCACCAAGGGCCAAGAGTTCTCCCTCACGAGAGATTCCTTCGTTGTAGATGATATCGAACTCGGTTGTTTTAAATGGTGCCGCAACTTTATTCTTCACCACTTTTACTTTTGTGCGTGCACCGACTACTTCTTCTCCTTTTTTAATCTGAGCTATTTTTCGAATATCGATACGAACAGAGGAGTAGAACTTAAGTGCCTTTCCTCCTGGGGTTGTTTCTGGATTACCAAACATCACACCGATTTGCATACGAATCTGGTTGATGAAGATGATCACCGTATTGGATTTGTGAGCAATGGCGGTGAGCTTTCGAAGCGCTTGTGACATGAGGCGTGCTTGCTTGCCCACATGTTGCGCACCCATATCGCCCTCGATTTCATCTTTCGGGGTAAGAGCCGCCACTGAGTCGATAACGAGTACATCCACCTTGCCAGAGCGCACGATTGATTCAGCAATTTCAAGTGCCTGTTCACCATTGTCTGGTTGAGAGATGAGAAGCTCATTGATATTTACCCCAAGCTTTTTTGCGTACTCTGGGTCCATGGCATGTTCTGCATCAATGAACGCGCAAATACCGCCAGTCTTTTGAGCCTCTGCAATGACGTGGAGAGTGAGTGTTGTTTTTCCAGATGATTCTGGACCGTAAATTTCAACAATACGACCTCGTGGCAGTCCTCCGACACCAAGTGCTGCATCAAGCCCAATGGATCCAGTAGGGACGACGCTTATGTCTACTTTAGGTGCAGAACCAAGCTTCATGATTGCGCCTTCACCAAATTTGTTTTGAATCTCACGGAGAAGTGCATCAGATGATGTCTTTGTTCCGTCATCTTTTGTACCAAGGGTCTTTGCTGGTTTTACTACTTTCTTTTTTATCATATCGGTTGAGTACGTTAGTTGTTGCTAGGGGGTTAATTCGGGGTTACATGAATTATTTTTGATTCAGTCTTCCCATACTGATCTTTGGCTACAAGTACTAGTATAGTATAGGGAAACTGTGCCACCAATGTCTCCGAAAAATGCCCCTCAGTATCGATGGTAATTGGCCTACCTTGCAGCGTGATTTCAGTCGCGCGCTTTGCTTGCCCTGATACCTCAAAGAGTGGCTCGTTTACGTAGTCACCGTTTTGGGGTGCGTAGATGGTGATCGAAGGTCCGGCAATGAGCGGATAGGCCCTGAAACAGCCGTACAGAACGGCAACACATACAAGACCAACAAGGAAGAAGAGTTCAAGTCGTTTCCGGAGGTCAAAGTAAGGTTTCATGCGGGGCGGGGCTTAGTCTTCTTGCTATTGCTTGAAGATGTCGTCTGTAGTTTGGTCTTTCGACTCCGTACCTTCATCTGCAAGAGGTGATCCGGTCAACACTTCGCGGTAGCGCTCTCCTTGTCGAGCAGGACCAATGATACCGAACCGTTCGAGATCGTTAATGATGCGAGCTGCCTTGTTGTACCCCCATCTAAATGCGGTTTGGAGTGAAGATGTAGAAGCTTTCCCGGTAGAGATGACGTAGTCTTTTGCTGACATGTAATCTTCATCATCTTCTGGTTCAGAGCCAGAGTTTCCACCTTCTTCAGAGAGAGAGCCGCTTGATGTTCCCACTTTGATCTTTGATATATCAATATGATCAGGAATGAAATCAAGATGTGCTTGCTTGATGTGGCTCACGACGGCGCGTATTTCTTCTGTTGAAATAAAAGGTGCTTGAATTCGAACCAGACGTGGGTTATCTGATGCCATGTAGAGCATGTCACCATTTCCAAGCAAATCTTCTGCACCGGATGAGTCCAAGATGGTACGTGAGTCGATCTGCGACGTTGTTTTAAGTGCCATGCGAGCAGGAATGTTTGCCTTAATGGTTCCTGTGATTACTTTCACATCAGGTCGCTGTGTTGCAAGGATGAGATGAATGCCAGCCGCTCGACCTTTCTGGGTGAGTGCAGTGATAAGAGGACTGATTTCTTTTGGGTAAGAGAGCATGAAGTCATTGTACTCATCGAAAATGATAATGATGTACGGCATCTTTGGTGGAAGCCCAGTCACTTCAGCACCTTCTTTATTCTTTTTGCGCGCTTTTTCAAGCGCAGGGGAGAGAACTTTTTTGTTGTAGTCAGATACGTTTACTTGTCCATGTTCCGCAAGTATTTCGTATCGTCGTTCCATTTCTTGTATTGCCCAGTTGAGAGCTTTAATGGCACCCTTTGGCTCTTTAATGATAGGAGTATACAAGTGTGGCAGGTTGTTGTATGCGGTGAATTCTACACGCTTCGGGTCAAGAATGATGAGTTTAAGATCATAGGGAGAGTTTTTATACAAAAGAGAAATAAGGAGGTTTTGAAGCGTGACAGATTTACCGGTGCGAGTGGCTCCAGCGACGAGGAGGTGCGGCATCTTTTCGAGGTCGCCAAATATTGGCTTCCCGATAATTGACTTCCCGATAGCAAGTGTAAGAGGGCCGCTCTGTGTAAATTCCTCAAGTTCAACCATAGAACGAAGTCCAAGCATTGCTTTGCGTTCGTTCGGTACCTCGATACCAACAAGAGTCTTACCTGGGATAGGAGCTTCGATTCGAAGAAACTCACTCCCAAGTTCCATTGCGAGGTTATCGTGAAGTGCGACTACTTTTGAGAGGTTTACACCTTGCGCTGGCTTTAAGGTGAACTGTGTTACTGTAGGCCCGACGGTCACCTCTCCCATATCCACATGAATTTTAAAGTGCTCAAGTGTTTTTTGAATGGTGAGCATTTTTGATTTACTGTCGCCGGCGCCTGATTTCCCAGAGTCAGCATTAAGAAGTTCGAGCGGAGGAGGAACGAACTCAGGAGTGAGAATGATTGGCTTAGCTTCTTGTTTTACTGGAACTGAAGGAAGTGTATCGTCTTCTTCAGGCGCAAGTTCGCCGAAGAGTTGTGTTCGCAGATTGTCAGCGTTATCTTCTTGATCGTAAGCGACTTCCTCAGCGGCGGTGTGTGTTTCATCCTGCGTGACCTCTGTGTCGTCAAATGACCGTTCTTTTCGTTCAGCAAATGCGTCTCGAAGGTACACAAATGGGAAAGCGACAGCAGAAAGAAGGGGGGTAAGAGAAGGTTTTCGTTCGAGTATGACAATGGTACCAATGACACTCACTCCGGCGAGAAAGGCAACCGTTGGATAGAATGCAAAGTACGTGATGAGCGGTCCTGCAATGAGTGCCCCCATCACGCCACCAAATGTTGGTGAAAAGATAGTTCCAAGTCCGCCGACTCCAACGATAACAAGTATTCCTCCGATCGTTGGGAAAAACCGAAGAGAAGGAATTTCTTCTTTCCATAAATAGTAGGCAGCATACAGACATAGAAGTGGTGTAAGGTATGAGAAGACACCGATGATTGAATACATACCAGAAAACAATATCTCACCACCAGAGCCGCCTGCGTGCACCATAGAGAAAATAAGAAGGACTGCGATCATGACAAACACAACAGCAAGTACACCGAGAATTGTCTCAGTGACTAGTGGATCTTTTACTCTTCGTCGTCTAGTGCGGACGCCCGCATCTTCTTGTTCATGTCGAGCCATAGCAAGGGTTGTTGTATAGCTACAGTGTAGCAAACAAACCCTTTAAGAATAAGGGATAACATGAGTAGTTGTAAGACAGTAGACACTGGACGGTACAGACACTAAATCTCTACTAACTCACGGTCGGACACGTATACAAGAGTCTCCTTCTGTGTAAAGTCTAATGTCTGACATCTGCCCAACACAGGGACATAAAAAATCTATTAGACAAGTCTTTACAGTAGAAATAAAAGGCATAGAATGGACACCACAGAGACCGTTTATTTTCAGGGACATTTTAAACAAAAGATATGTACCGCAAAGAGACAGTATAAGACTAAAAAGTGGATTTAATAAAAGACATATAAAATACAAAATGCAAGAAGAAGGGAAACACGAGTACGGAGTTCTCATAGCGAAAAAGTCAGAGCGATTGGTGACAGCGCTCTATTTGGTGACTGATTTGATTGCAGATAGCGAGCCGATTAAGCACGGTTTGCGCAAAAACGCAGTTGCCCTTTTGTCCTCAATGAACGCACTTTCGCAGCTTGATGTAAAAGACAGACTTACTGAGCTAAAAGTATCACTTAAGTCTGTTACAGAAATAACATCGTTGCTCCATGTCGCAGTAACCACCGGTATTGTCTCTCATATGAATGGTGAGCTTCTTATGGATGGCTTCCGATCACTCCAATCTGTCCTTGAAAAAAAGCAACCCATTCTCACTCGGGAAATGCTTACCGTTGAAAATGAATCAGATCTCCATACAGGTTCTCATTTGGCGTCGGCAATTACCTCGACTTCGTACGATGCACTCACACCGCTTTCACTTGCAAGACTTCATGGGAACGGAGAAGATGTTCGCAAAACGCACGATGATTTACGAAGCGCTCGCATTCTCGCGAAGCTTGAGTCAAAAGACAATAAGGGACAATTTAGTTCTCCTGAAGCAGGAGATATTGAAGAAGTACAATCGGTGCCAAAAGTAAAAGACATCGCATCAGTCCACTCTGTCCTTATGAAGCATGCTCAGGTCACTCCCGGTCAAGGCACACACCAGCTTGCTTCATCGTTTCAGATGAAAAAGTACTCACGTCGTGAGCAAATACTAGCCCTTTTTGTGAAAGGGGTGGATGTGAGCATAAAGGACATTGCTGCGCGTATTAAGGGGTGCAGTGAGAAAACAATACAACGAGAGTTGAACGCCTTGCTCTACGACAATGTGATTGAGCGTATTGGAGAGAAACGCTGGAGTAGATACATCTTGAGATAGAGATAGACAAGTGGCGTATACCGTGTAGGTAAGGTGTCAGTAAAGTCGCTATTTTGAGCATTTCTCCGTACGTGACATACCAAGAGATACACCACGCTTTTCATTGACTTTCCTTGCAAAATATGAGATACTTGCTATAAGTACAGGAATTGTACTTCAGGCAGTATTATCCACACGTTTTTGCAGTATTTTATTGCAAAAGCGTATGGAACATCTATACTGTCTGCAGACGTCTCTGTTTGAGAGCGTCCTCTGGTATTTGAGATACATTTATAAGGTATCTTGAAGACAGGTAAAGATCGTTGACAACAGAATAGTGACGCAGATTAAAACCTAAGTTACATTCGGTCGTTCAAACGTTCCGTCTGTCAATAAAAAGTAATTCGTTTAGTTAAGTCGAAACTAAATAAACGAATTACGTGTTTCGAGCAATCGAAGCATTCACAAAATCTTATAAACATAACGTTTATGTCTAAAACTCAAATGAAGATTGCAGCATCAGCTGCAGTCATCGGAGGTATGATCGCAGGTGCAGTTTCTGCATCAGCGGCTCTCAACCTTCCAACACAGAACTGTTCATACATGTTCAACACGAACATGAAGCTCGGTTCTCGTGGTACAGACGTTATGAACCTTCAAAAGGTTCTTAACGCTTACCCACAGACACGTATCGCTGAATCGGGTGCTGGTTCTCCAGGAATGGAAACTACGTACTTCGGTGCAGCTACTCGTGCTGCGGTTAACAAGTTCCAAGCACTTCACCTCGTAGAGCTCGGTATCACCGCTCCTACAGGTAATGTGTTCGCAGGAACACGTGGACTCCTTAATGCTGTTTGTTCAACAAACGGTAACACAGGAAATACTGGTGGAAACACTGGTACAACAGGTCCAGTATCGGCTATGCTTTCTGGCTCACAGCCAACAGGCATGATCGTACAGGGTCAGTCAGGTGCTCGTCTTGCTGACATCACTTTCACTGGAAACGGTACAGTTACATCTGTACAGCTACAGCGAACTGGTGTTTCAACAGACACAACACTTACTAACGTTTACCTTTACGACGGAAACACTCGCATCACAGATGCAGCTTCTGTAGTAACAGGTGGATACATCAACTTCAACGCGTCAAACGGACTCTTCTCAGTATCAGGATCTCGTACAATCACTGTACGTGCTGATGTTGCAGGTTCTACAAACGGTCAGTCAGTTGGTGTAAAGCTTAACAGCGTTACAGCTGGTGGTGCTGTCTCTACATTCTCGAATGTAATGGGCAACGCTCTTCAGATTGCAAACGTTTCGACAGCTTCAGTTGACCTTAACCTCAACACAGGCGCTTCTACTGTTAACGCAGGTACAATGAACCATATCGTATGGTCATCATCTGCAACAGTAAGCACACGTGATGTAAACATGAAGGCTGCAACATTCAAGTTCGTTGGATCAGCTCCAGCAGATGCGATTGCAAACCTCTCACTTTACGTAGACGGTACTAAGGTAGCAGGACCTTCAATGGTTAACACTGCAAACAACAACAAAGTTACTTTCGACCTCGGTTCAATGCCATTCCTTCTAAAGACTGGTTCACACACACTCGAAGTTCGTGGTGACATTGTTAAGGGATCAGCTCGTACATATACATTCAGTATTGAAAACGTAGCTGACCTTATGCTTGAAGATTCAAACCTTATGGGTGTGAATGTTTCAGCAACAGAGCAGTCAGCAGCTCTTACTCAGTCAAACTCTGCTTACACAACTACTACAATCAACAGTGGTTCTGTAACAGTAAACGTTGATCCAGCATTCAACGCGACAAAGGTAACAGGTGGTGCTACTAACGTCCCAGTAGGACAGTTCACTATGAAGGCTTACGGTGAAGATGTTAAGGTAAATTCACTTCTTGTGACATTTGCTACAACAACTAACTCGACATACAATAACGTATCTCTATACCTTAATGGAGGTCAGATTGGAACTTCACAGAACTTTACAGTAGCTGCAGCCGCTGCAGGAGGACTTACTTACACTCTTGGTTCATCACTTATCATTCCAGCAGGTCAGACAGTAACTCTTACTGTTAAGGCTGATATCGTAAACACATCTAATGCTGCTTACACATCAGGAACACTTGCTACTAAGATCGGTGGTGTATCATCAAATGCACAAGGACAGTCTTCTAACGAAGTTGTCACTGTAGCATCTTCTGTTGTAACTGGTAACACACTTACTATTTCAACAGGTGCAGGTACATTCTCATCAACAACAGGTTTCAACGCCGTTACAGTTGCTCCTAATACGACAAATGTAAAGATTGGTTCATTTACACTTCAGGCAGGTTCTGCTGAAAATGTACGTGTGAACTCAATCGGTGTTCAGCCAGTTGTGGCAACGTACGCTATCACGAACTTGAGCAACCTTACTCTTAAGGATGGTTCAACTGTTCTTGGTAACCCAGTAGGTAACCCAGCATCTGGAACATCAACCTTCTCGTTCTCTGACATCACTATCCCAGCAAACTCATCAAAGACTTTTGATGTGTATGCAGATATTGGTTCAGCTACGTCAGGTTCTGTAACAGTTGCAATGGCAGCTACTTACCGCGGTGCTATCTCTAACACAACAACGATTTCAGCTGCAAACGGTGTAGCAATTACATCAGCTGCATCTACGCTTACAGCTTCGACACTCAGCTCAGGTTCAACTGCTGCTCAGTTCGTAGTTGGAGGTTCAACATTCGGTGTTGCGACATTCGTGCTTAAGACAACAGACGCTGGAACATTTGCTACAGTTCGCGAACTTCGCTTCAATTCATCAGCAGCTACTGCTATTGAATCAGTGACAGTTGGTGGTGTAACAGCTCCAGTAGTTTCAGGTACTTCAACAGTAACTGGTCTTAACATTGTAATCGGTTCAACTGGTACTAACGTTCCAGTAACTGTTAAGTACGCTGGATATCAGAACACAACTTCAGGAGGATCGCTTGGTACAACTGTAGGTAACTCAAAGCTTACCCTTACATACGTAGAAGCAACTTCTGGATCTGGTTCAGTGATCACTAACGGTGTACTCGTTGATTCAAACACAATGATCCACGTAGCTTCAAAGCCTACTGTTACTGTATCTACAGGTGCAGCAACATTTAGCCTTAACGCTACTTCTAAGATCGGTGAATTCACGATTACTGCTGATGCAAACGGAAAGATTTCTGTTGCGTCAACATCACTTAGTATCTCTACAGTAGGTATCACTGCTCCTGAACTCGCAACTTCAACACTCGATGTTAAGGTTGACGGTGTATCAGTTTCTGGTGCTAACTACAGTACATACTACTCATCAACTACTCCTGTGATTTCATTCACAACTCCGTACGAAATTGAAGCTGGTCAGTCAAAGACCTTCTCTGTATACGGACGAATCAATGGAACAGCACAGTCAGGTATTGCTCCTTCTGCTAAGACAAGTCTTACATCAGGTGCAACCTTCAAGTGGTTAGATGTGCTTGGTGGTAACACACTTGAAACAGGTGCTGCTATCCCATCATTCCCAACAAACGCTTATACAGCTAACTAATCTGCGCTCACGATTCTTGTAAAAGAATTCTGATCTAAGGATTAGATGTGGAACAACAAAAGCCCCCGAAAGGGGGCTTTTGTTATTGTGCAATAGAGCACAGAAGATAGAAGCGGTAGGTTGTCTACCGCTTCATCGTGTGGTAGTATATGACCCATAAGCCAAAGAAGTGGGTCGAGGAGCGAGGAGCGACGAAGATGTCCGTAGTCAGTAGACGAAGGACTAGAAAGTCTAACCCAACCTCTATAATTCCTGCGGAGGTTCCCAGAAGAAATTCTGGCTACTATATTTGTGTTTATCAGGCAGATTAGGTGCCTGTTATTATCAGATAAGGATATCTAGAGTCTAAGGTCTAGAATCTACCGTCTCGCACTATGGCCCTTAAAAAAGCTAAAAAAGCAGAACTTATCGACGGCTATACAGACGCACTCAAGGCTTCCAAATCTGCTGTGTATGTGAAGTTCAAAGGTCTTCCAGTTGGACAGACCATGGAACTCCGCAGCGCGCTTTTCGGAGAAAACATTCACTACACCGTAGTGAAGAAAACACTCTGGACTCGTGCAACACAAGCGGTAGGAATCAAAGGTGATGCACCTCTTGTTGGAGAAGAACTTGCTGTGGTATGGGGAGATGATCTCCTTGCTCCTGCACGTCTCGCGTACGAATTCTCAAAGACTCATAAGGAGAGCTTTGGAATCGTGGGTGGAATCTTCGACGGAGAATTCAAAGATGCAAAAGCTATGATGGAAATCGCTACGATTCCTCCACGCGAGGTACTCCTCTCACAGCTTGCGTACCTTCTCAAGTCACCTATGCAGCGTTTGGCTATCGGCATTAATGCCGTTGCACAGAAGAAGGCATAAACGTAATTTTAAATTTCAAATTTAAAAAGAATGTTTCAATTTACAATT
>JBDKFI010000013.1:0-17032 GCA_039798825.1 Candidatus Parcubacteria bacterium
CTGCGCGGCTTTTTTTAATTCTCTTCCTTTATTTTGTAAACAAAGCTTGAAGCTCCTTCTGGTACTTCTTCATGACATCCAAACTGGCGTACATTTCTGGCTTTCCTTGCTTTTTTAGTTCTTCGATTTCTTTTGCAATCTTTGCAAACAACTCCGGGTTCTTCTCTACAGCAGCAGAAAGCATATCCGCTTGTTCTTTCGGAAGATTCTTGGTTCCACGTTTTACTGCTTGTTTGAGGAGGAATTCTTTAATCATGAAAGTAGATTTTAGGTTAAAGGTGATAGACAATAGATATCAACACAAGCTATTGTCCAGATACCGCGGCCGAAGCCTTGATGAGATTATTAAACGCTTCTACAGATGTTGGATTTGAAATCATTTTTCCATTAAGGAAAAAGGTTGGCGTACCTTGCACACCAAGAGCCACACCTTCCTTGTACTCTGCAACGATTTTCTTTTCGATATCTTCACTTGCAAGGTCCTGTGTAAACTTCGCCACGTCAAGACCAAGCTTCGTTGCATATCCAAGTATGATATCTCGAGCATTTAATGCTCCACTCCATTCTGTTTGATTATCGTAGAGCATGTCGTGCATTTCCCAGAAACGTCCTTGGAGTGCTGCTGCTTCAGACGCTTTCGCAGCAAGGAGTGCGTTTTGGTGAATCTGGGTGAGTGGAAAATGCTTAAATACAAGCGTCACAGATCCAGCGTTGTCTGCAAGCACCTTTCGAACTACTGGCTCATATGCACCACACGCAGGACATTGAAAGTCCCCGAACTCAACAAGTGTCACTTTTGCGCCGAGTGTACCGCGAACATGATCCTGTTCAGTCACCGTAACAGAAGCATTGCTTGTGGTTTCTCCTTTACTCATGACATAGAAATAATACGCAAACGAAAAGACAACGAGTACAACAATAGTGCCGATAAACATACCCTCTGTTGTTCGCAAAAAAGAAGAAAGTTTTTTCATATCCAACCAGTATACAGCAGCCAGTAATCAGTGGCCAGTAACACTACTGAGGTAGCTTTCTGACTTCAAGCGCAAGAAAGAGTGGAATTTCTTTGCGAGCTGTATCTTCTGCTCGTTGGCGAGGACCTTTCGCGCTTTTCTTGTGAGATTCCCATTCTTCAATCCTCGTAATAGCAAAGTTGCTCTTCTCTAAAAACTTACTGTAGTACTGAAGTGGCCGGTGAAATGACACGGTGTATTCTTTTCCATGCGTTCTGCCGGGCGTCATATCAATCTTTACTTTAGCTTCGCTTAGATACTGATCAACGCGCCGATACTGCACTCCGGACTGTTCATCATACCCCCACCCACTTCCCTGAGGAATTCTAAAAGACGGGTGGTTCATGACGATAAAAAGTCGTCCTCCTGCACGAAGCACTCGATGACACTCTGCAAACGTTTCTGCAACTTTCTCTATATTTTGAATTGCAAGTACGCAAATGATAATGTCACGAGATTCATCTTTTAGCATCTCAAGTTTGTGTGACGGTGAAGCAAAGTATGCGACATTTACTTTTTCTTCATCGTTTTTTATCTTTGCAAATGTGATGAGTTCTGGACTAATGTCCACACCAGTTACTCGAGCGCCACCTTTCATAAGTACACGAGAAACGTGGCCCTGCCCACAGGCAAGATCCAAAATATCTTTTCTTTCTATCTCTCCAATCATGCGAAAGAGACGTGGCATGATAACCTTCTCGTGATACGTATCTTGTGCCAAATGTGAGTCGTACCACTCAGCAACGCCGCCCCAAGAAGTTAGTTGGACAGCTTGTACACGATTACCTTTAGAGGAAATCTTAGGATGAGGCTTGCCTTTATGGACTTTGGTTGGTCGTGTGTCGTTAGTTGTCGGTCGTGAAGAAGACCCACCTTGTACAGAGTCCTTGAAATGACCACCCTTCTTTTCTTTACGAGCGAACGCTTTTTTATACATAGCTACCATACTAGCATACTCTTGACAGAGTAACAACTTTATTGCTGTATCTAATATTCTACACTAGTGTGTACATAGACGAAGCGCATGTTCTTTAACGATCAGGCGGAACTTCGTAGTAGGAAATGAGAAACTTAACCAATTTGAAAAAAGGATCGGTAAGTGTGGCAGAGGCGTACTCCGCACCTTTTGGATTGGTGTGATACAGAAAGATGATGTATTTAGGATCATATGCTGGGAAGTAGCCGAAAAATGAGTGCAGGTACCTTCCTTCATAGTATCCACCTCCTGGCTGGGGCACTTGGGCTGTACCTGTCTTTGCTGCAATAGAGTAGTGATCCATTTTGTACGTTCCGTTTTTAAGCGCTGTGTCTACCACATGCACAAGCATGCGCGAAATACGCTCACTTGTTTCCTGTTTGATCACTTGCTCTGGTGGATCCTGTGCTATTTTTTTCGTCGTGCCATCTTGGTAAATGATTGTATCCACCACATGAGGGTTCACCAACTTGCCACCGTTTCCTAGAGCTGCAAGTGCGCGTACCGTTTGTATCGGAGTGATCGCGATACCTTGACCAAACCCAGCTGTTGCACTATCCACAAATACATTTGAATCAAGGTTATCCGTAAGACCACTCGCTTCTCCTGGAAGATCAATCCCTGTTTCTTCTCCCAAACCAAATGCCTTAAAGTACGTTTGAAATCGCTTTGCTCCAAGTTGTTCCACAAGAAAGACGATACCGACGTTCAGTGACTTGTCGAGAATGGTTTGCATGGTGGTGCCTGGTCCACGAGCAACACTATCGAAGTTTCGCACTTTGTATCCATTCAAATCACGGAAGCCTGTATCGTTATACGTGGTTGTTGCTTCGTTCACTGCGCCAGAGTCAATGGCAGAAGCCATCGTAATTGGTTTGATGATACTTCCCATTTCATATACACCCGAGACGTTTTGGTTTCCAAACTGACTTGCATCAGGAACTTGCGAGTAATTGTTTGGATCGTACGAAGGAAGCGCTTCCATCGCGAGAATCGCTCCTGTTTGAGGGTCCATGATAATTCCTCCTATGACGTCCGAGTTCCATTCTCGTTTTGTTTCTACAAGCACACCATGGAGTGCACGTTCCACTTCCGCGTCAATGGTAAGCACAACATCCCCTTCTTGAGCATCACGATTAGAAACAGATGTTTTTTCGATATCTGCAAAGAGCTCTGCAAAAAAGTTCACAGACTGATCACTTCCAGACCTTCCAAGCACGTCATTATAGTAGCGCTCGATGCCGTACTGACCTTTCACGCGAGTACCATCGTTTCCCACAAACCCAACTACTTTTGCGCCGACGTCTTCCTGTGGGTATGCGCGTTTATTATCTTTTGCAAATGTAACACCAGAAAGCTTTTCTTTTTTTATGTTTGCAACAATGTCACTTGGTACATCTTTGGCGATTTCCTCATATGGGTCATCTTTCTTCATTGCTCGTTCCATAAAATCCGTCTCATCAAGTGGAACATACTTCACAAGGGCTGCGTAGGTACTTGTTGCATCAGAAAGCGCACTTGGGTCAATGGCTATTCTATACGTTGTCTTTAGTTGTGCAGCAGGAACAAGTTCTTCACGATAGTGAGAAAAGAAAACAGTTCCTCGATCAAACGTGACTGGTCCATTAGAAATATATTGTTTATCTGCCAGATCTCTATACAACGATGATCGAACTACTTGAATATAAAATGATCTTCCGACAATGCAGACTGCAACGATAAACCAAAGCACAACGATAAGATGCGCCCTATCGTTTGAGCGCAGTTTCTGATCTTCGGTGATAGTGGGTGTACTATCGTGCATAGAGCACAGTATAGCTTGCTATTGGGTCCTTACGCACAGCAAAAGTTGCACCATCTACGCGAGAGTAGTCCTTCTCTGCAAGAACAGTATCAGAAATTGAGGCGACCGTATTAGCATATGTTGCTTCAAGTATTGAAAGGGTAGATGTAAGCTCTCGACTTGCGAGTGTGTTTTGCTTGCGCTCGATAACAGAAAACACAAGAGAAAGAAGAACAACACAGTACACGAGTGCAAGTGTAAGAAGCGTACCAAACATCATTTGGATAGTTCGTTCTATGAGGGTGAGTTGCTTATGTTGTGGTGCCATAGTTGGTAATGTATTAGAGTCGTTCTGCGATTCGTAGTTGTGCACTTCGTGATCGTGGATTGTTTTTTGATTCTTCTTCTTGTGGGATAATTGCTTTTTTGTTCACCATGCTCAGCATGGGCGCAAGCGACCGAATAGTTTGTTTAACTATTCTGTCTTCTGTTGAGTGAAATGTGATGATGCTTGCTCTACCACCTTGTATAAGGACAGTAGGAAGCGCATGTAAAAGATCTTGTATACTTCCGAGCTCGTCATTGACCGCCATACGAAGCGCTTGAAATGTTTTGGTGGCGAAGTGAGTCTTTCGGTGGCGATACGCGACAGGAACAGCGTGTGCGATAACGTCGACAAGTTGGTGAGTTGTACTGATCTCACCTTCTTTTCTTCTCTCTAGAATGGCATGCGCAATTCTTCGCGAGTACGTTTCGTCTGCGAAACCGTACAATACATCTGCTATCGTAGATTCACTCCAAAAGTTGACGATGTCGTATGCTGTCGTTGCTTCTTCACTTGGATCAGCATCAAATGTCATCTGAAGCGGTTCGTCGAAGCGAAAGGAGAACCCTCTGCCGGATGAATCAAGCTCCTGTGATGAAAGCCCGAGATCTGCAAGCACGCCGTTTACTTTCTCAATTCCTAAACCTGCGAGTATATCTTGCAGATGTCTGAAATTAGAATGGACGAAATGTATCGCAGGCGGCGTAGAAAGTGTCGCAAGCTTTTGCTTTGCTTCATCTAACGCATGTTGATCGAGATCGATGCACACAAGTGTTCCGGATGTACTCAAGCGTTGTGCTAGTTCGTAGCTGTGTCCTGCGCGATTGGTCGTGCAATCGACGTAGATGCCATCAGCTTGAATAGCAAGACCTTCTAGAGATTCATGTAAAAGTACAGGGATGTGCATATGGATGGTCTGGTATGGGCTTGGTCGTTAGCCGTTAGATACACACAACATATGCACCGATTAGATAATGCCAAGTTCGCTTAATTTTCCTGCAAGAACATCCGCTTCGCCACTTATTTTTGTAGTGAAGTGATTCCAAGCGTTTTCATCCCAGAGTTCGATGCGCGAATACATGCCAGCACACACCACTTTGCCTTCGAGTTTTGCGAAAGACTTCAGTGTATCTGGAATGACAATGCGTCCTGCGCTATCGATGTCAGTTTCAAATGCGTTTCCCAATATGAATCGGTTGAAGTCTCTGGTGTCCTTGTTGCCGAATCCACTTTGAGAAAGTTTTTCTGCCACCTTTTCCCACTCTTTGATTGGAAAAATAAACAATGAACTATCAAGACCGTTAGTCACAACAACTTTCTTCCCCAAAGACACTCGCCATTTTGCTGGAAGCGTAAGGCGTTTCTTTGGATCAAGTTCGTGTGTGTATTGGCCGATCAACATAGTAGGTAGCGTGTAGCGTCTACAAGTACAAACTACGTACTATAGAACTAAGTGAAGAAAAAGGCTCCCACACCACTTTCCCCCACTAGCAACCATTTTACACCACTTTGCTTTAAACATCCTAGGAAATGCGTGTGGATAGCTCGAAAAAGCTTGCATCTACTAGTGTTTGGAGGCCATTTACACAAACAAGAACAAAAGTGATAGCATTCAAGGGAGAAAGTTCACCCCCAGTCCAATCAAAAGGAGAAAGCTTTGGACCACCTCACTCACCTCGCAAGTTTCGCTGTCACGTCAACCAAACGAGCTTTCCTGGAGAAGCTCTTCCAAAGCGAGATCTTCAACATGATGAATATAGGAAGAGCTCTCTACTCCATCACCCAAGGAAAACTGGAAACCTGTTTCGATCGGAAGCATGGCAGCATGACACCACTTACCATTACTTCTCTTCTTCCTCTTCTTCGCATATTGTGGGAAGTGGAGGAACAGTGGTACACAGATGGAAACCCGCGCCCATTCCAGGACGAAAATGGTCTCCGGTATATGGCAGAGATCAACATCTGGGAACCAACAACCTTCCCCGACCACATACAGAAGCCGAAAACAGTCGAAGGAACCGAGCTCGTTCCTTGGAAGATGAGCCTTGTCGGCATCGGATCAGTTGAATGGCAACCTCACCGATACGACTACGCCAAAGGTTCTGACACGATTTCGTATCGAGGAGTCAAGTTGTTCCTCAGTCCGTTCGGGCTGCATGACAAGAGGACAGCCATCCTAGACTTCTTGCAAGACTCAAAGAGAATCAGTGCAGTGATCAAGTACTTCGAACAGTACTACGGTTAGCACACCGCCACAAAAAAGCCGCGCTTCGCGCGGCTTTTCACTCTTTGAGAATGTCATCCTTGGGAAGATCTTAGGTAGGTTCCGAAGAACCATACCTCATGAAAGCGGCCACATCTTCCTTTGAGATGTTGCACTGCTGCAAATACGAACACGCATCCGACTGTGCCTCAAAGAAGATGTAAAAGAGGATGTCAACACTCGAGACATCTCTCTTCTTGCCACCCCATCGTGCGTGAATGTACGCACGATCGATAACTCGCCGCACAGCATCCGACGGAGAAACAGATATTTCATTGAAAGTTACTTCAGGTTGCTCTGCTTTCACATGTTCGTCGAGCAACAATCGGAGATCAGCAACATCAACGAACCTACTCCTCAGAACTGCAAGTACCTTCTCGTTCTCGAGAAGGCCGAGAAGTAAACGCTCAACCGTTACCAGCCTTACGCAAGCCAACCGGGCCCCCACAAAAATCTTGTGAAAACTATCTTCCAACTCTTGAGTAATCATCTCCACCCCTTTATAGATAAAGTTCAACCTCTCAAACGAGAGTACACCAAGAAGACTACTCTTTTTTACAAGCAAAAGCAAAACTAGTAAATCTTCGATTTAAGCACCAAAGAAAATCCACACATAAAAAAACAAAAAGCCAAGCGGTGCTTGGCTTTCTTTCAGTGAGCGCGTCGTTTTCCACTTTCGATTGGAACACCGACCGGATGTATATGACAGATGTCTCCCCAGTAAAGATCGTGCAGTCGACCACACGCCTCCACCCACAACCCGACAACTCGTCCACCTTCTTCTATCTCTCCGCGATAAATGCCAACCCCTCGCTGACCCGGTCCACAGACACCGATTTGGATTGGTAACCCGATGGAGATCTCCTTCTCGATGAGACCAAGCTGCGTCTCGCGAGTCATGGGAATGACAGGGATACCAAACTCGCGCGCCCACAGAACTTCCTGCCACATACCGGCGCTCAATCTATTACCGAAGAGCCAAACTTCGTCGACGAAGTTTGATTTAAAAAACTCCCTGTTGTAAGAAACGCCACGAAGACGGTCTGTTGGATTGTTATCGTCCAAAAACTTGAGCGCCATAAGATACGGCGCAAGCGGTTGGATTTCTGGTTGTGTCTTGAAGATGATCTCGCATCTCCTTTCAACAAGCAACACATTGCCGGCAACATCTCCCCCAATCGGATGTGCAACATACACATTGATAATCATCACCATCTCCCTCCAAAAGATCAAATGTCTAAATCCTACCCTGTATTCTGATTAAGGTCAAAATTACAGACGAATTAGTTTTTCGGTTTTACTAGTGGAAACATGTGCACTTCGCGAATTGGCTTATCTGCAAGGAATGCAAATAATCGCTCACCAAAGCCAAAACCACACGTTGGCGGCATACCATGTTCAAGCATTTCAACAAATGAATCATCAGCCATCATCGCTTCTTCATCTCCTCCTGCGAGGAGTTCTTGCTGCTTTTCAAAACGCGCACGTTGATCGAGTGGGTCATTTAATTCTGAATACCCCTTCCCAATTTCCGAACCAGCAAGTATTGGCTGGAAAATTTGTGCTGTTGTTCCATCTTGATTTTTCTTTGCAAGTGGCGCAACAAGAAGTGGGTGATTGATGAGGAACGCTGGACCCGCAATATGCTTCCTACAATACTTCCAGAGCGTGTCGATAAGTCGTTCATGGTTCACCCCTTCATATTTGATCTTCAACTCATCTGCTTTTGCTTTCAATTCATCAAGTGTTGCAGTTGCAATGTCTACCCCAGTCTGCCTCAAGACTTCATCACGATAATCAATGCGCTTCCATTCATCTGCAAGATTAAATGTATGTCCTCGAGTTGTAAATGTTGTCGTTCCAAAAACTTCTTGTGCGATGGTTCTATAGAGTTCCTCTACAAGTTTCATGCCATCCTCATAGTCGGCGTATGCCATATAAAACTCACAGTTTGTAAACTCCTGTACATGATCTGGAGATGATCCTTCGTTTCTGTAGGCGCGACCAATTTCATACGTACGAGGAAACCCAGCGGCCATCAAACGCTTCTGCCACAATTCCCCGATTGAAATACGCATAAACACATCGAGACCAAAGTCATGGTGATGGGTTGCAAACGGCCGAGCCTCAGCACCACCTGTTGTCACTTCAATCGTGGGAGTTTCGACTTCAAAGAATGTATGTTCTTTAAGAAATGATCGTACCACTTCCCAAAACTTTGCTTTCTTTTCGAAGAGCTCGCGAAGATCTGGATTGGTGAGGATATCAAGATAGCGTTCACGCATACGAAGTTCTTCATCCTGAATACCATGATATTTATCTGGAAGTGGGAGAAGCGCCTTTGAAAGCATGGAGACGTTCGTCACAAGCACGCTCTCTTGTCCTGATTTCGTGGTAAACACTGTTCCTGTCACTTCTATAAAGTCTCCAGCATCAACATACGTAGTGAAAAAAGTATGAGCTTCTTCTCCTGACTCAGGAAGTTTAATCACCGCTTGTAGTTTTGCGGTTCCATCATAGAGATCAATAAATATAAGCGCACCTTGCCCGCGAGATGCCATCACACGCCCAGCAACAAGTATTTGTGTGCCCGCTGTTTCCAACTCTTTAAATGTACGAATCACGTCACTTATAGTGTGAGTTCTTCGAGAGACTGCTGGATAAGCTTCTTTACCGGCCTTTTCTAATAGTTCAAGCTTCTTCAAACGCTCAGCTCGTAATTCTTCGATGGATGCCATATGTGTGTGATTATACCACACACAGTAGAGCACGTATGTCTTCTGCTTCAAGATGAAAGAAGCGCCACGGTCTCCAACCGCGGCGCTTCTTTATTACCTCTACTCTAGTATCTATGTTCTGTCTTTTCCTCCTTATGCTATCGACTTAATCGTATACTCCACGTCGCCTTTCGGAGTAGCAACAGTAACTGTGTCACCTTTTGCATGTCCCAAAACTGCAAGACCAAGCGGTGATTCGTTTGAAATCTTACCGCCAAATGAATCTGCTTCCTCACTTCCAACAAGAGTGAAACTGCGTTCTTCCTTGCTGCCTTTCTTTACCACTGTTACTGTTGCTCCGATACTTGCAACACCAGCGTTGTGCTTATCTGCGATAACGGCGTTTTTGAGAACTTGTTCAAGGTGAGCAATGCGATCTTCGCAGTTCGCCTGATCCTCACGAGCTTGATGATATTCTGCATTTTCTGATAAATCCCCAAGACCCTTTGCATATTCAAGAGCGTCTGCAATTTCCTTGCGGCGCACTGTCATAAGCTCCTTAAGCTCATTTTCAAGCTCGGTCTTTTTCTCCTGTGTTAGATATTCCATATGACTTGATTCTAACACATCGACAAGGCCTTGTCGATGTGTTAGAACAAGAATTTTAAAGGTATAATTTCTAATTTCTAAATAGTACTCAAAGTGCCTGTGCTATAGACGCCAGTACTTAATTTAAAATTTAAATTTCTAATTTTCAAAAGAATTCCCCGCTGTCTGTTTGTGCGTTTTCTGTAGTCTACTGTCTGTTGTCTCCTGTCTATTTCGTATACTCCGTAGTATCTCTCATCCACTCAATCGTTTCTCGTGCTGCAAAAATAGCGCCATGAGTATTGAGCACCGACCCCTTTTCCATAATCACCACAAACACGTACTTCGGATTATCGTATGGGAAAAACCCACTAATCCAAGAATTAACTAAATCTTTTTTGACACCCAACTCTGCAGTACCTGACTTTGATGCAACAGCAACGCCTGGGATATTAAGAGCACCACCGATACCTTCTGTTACACCCTGCCTCATCCCCTCACGAACTACTTGTAGATCTTTGAGAGGAATATCAAGCTTTGTTGACGTTGTTGGTAAACCCAGAAGCACGTGTGGGGTGACCAGCGTTCCTCCGTTTGCAATTGCAGCAACACCACGAGCAAGTTCAAGTGGTGTGATTTGAAATCCGTACTGACCAATGGCAGTATGATAGGTGTTTCCAAGCACCCAATCTTCACCAAACACTTTCTTTTTCCAGGCTTGTGAAGGCACGTTGCCATACACCTCACCTGGCATATCGATCCCTGTAGTTGTTGCAAATCCAAACATATTTGAATATGAATTGATTTTATCTATTCCAAGACCTTTCTGATCAAGGTATCCACCACCAACTTGATAAAAATATTCGTCAGATGATTCAGCCAGCGCTTTACGCATATCCGTCCATCCATGAGCCTTCCAATCCTTAAACACTGTGTCTGGTCCACCATACTTATTCTTGATCACGAGTGCACCAGTACTTAAGATTTGTTTCTCTGGTGTAATCACTCCCTCCATAAGCGCAGCAAGTGCCATAAATGGCTTCACAGTAGATCCTGGAGTAAACAAACCACTCACCACTCTGTTTAAAAATGCGCGTCGTTTATCCAAAAGCTCTTCTGCAATGATTGCGTTATCTTCTTTTGTTTTCGCATTCGTCATAAGATTGTTGTCATACTCCGGATAACTTGCCATCGCAAGAATTTCTCCTGTCTGTACATTCATAATGACGCCCGCACCAGAAACATATCCGTAGTCATGAGCTAGCGTGTGGATACGCTCGTAGAGCTTTGCTTGAACGTCTTTGTCTATCGTGAGCGTGATATTTTCACCATGCGTTGGATCAATAGTAATGTTTTCTGATTCTACTTCTTGATGAGCATTCACAGCGATCACACGCTCACCAGGTACACCTTGCAACAGAGATTGGTACTGCTTCTCAACACCGTCTTTCCCGATGTATTCTTCTTGCCAAAATACCCCCGAAGAATCTTTCTTCGGATAGCTCACATAACCTAAGATGTGTGAAAATCCTGGTGTCTCTGTATACATACGCTTAGGGATTTCAGTAGTGCTTGTACTTTCTGTACTCGTACTTGCAGTGTTCCACGCAAGCAACTTTCCCGTTCTGTCCGAAATCGTTCCCCGCAACGCAAAGATTGGTGTGCTTTTTAAGTGATTCTTGTCTGCCTTTTCGGCATACGATGCACCATCTACGATTTGCATGCTGAACAATCGAAATGCAAATGCGCCAAAAAGAAAAAGTACACCCATAAGAGAAAGATAAAAAATATGCTTCCCGAGTGGGCGCTCTAGTTGCCCTTCCATTTGGTCGAGGTTTAATTTTGAAATATTTTGAGAGTCCAAAAACACATCCTCTGGAGAGATTTCATGTGACGCAGCTTTCCTAGCTTGGCGTGTAAATGTACGGCGAAACAAGTTCATATATAGCAACTATAGCACAGACGATCATGAGCATGACGGGGCGATCAAACGTACCAAGTATGAGATCCACAATAAACGCGGTTCCAAATAAAAGGATGTAGATACTCTGTTTAATTCTCATACGTAATGTCGGTGTAGAGGACAGATGAAGTGACAGGATTGTACGCTCCGCGGACATAGAGCACAGAACCTGTTGCCTGTTCGTCTTTTTTAATAGACACCACCGTACCAAGCGTAAATGAGTGATCGCTTCGCAGGTATACCGTCTCCCCTATATCTATTGGCACATCGCTTGGTATCTGCATAATAAAACTTCCACCTCCTTCTCCCACAAGAGAGAGTGTTACTGACGAAGATGCTGTGACACCTTCTACAACGCGACGACCTTTACTCAACAGCTCACATAGTGACGTTTCGTTATACACCTTGATCACCGTGCACACAGCCTGCCTACCTCGGACGTACACCATAGCATTTTCCTCAACACCATCTTTGTATCCTTTTGAAAGAAGGATAGTGGAGTACAGACTTGTAACATCCTCTGCAAGTGGGTACATGACAACAACTGAAGCAGTGTGATCTTCTGATGCAGCACTAGCTTCATCGTACGCACGAATGCGAGCATCTTTTTCGGCAACCTCGTTCTCGAGTCGCTCGATATCAAGCTCTAAGCTCTCTATCTTGTGGGATAACATAGTGTGTGAAGTGACATACGAAGACACAAATGAAGGTAGTATGCGTGCAAAGCCCTTGGTAGCACCATAGCCACTCACTAGAGGCTCAGCGAGCGGATACGCAGTGGTTCGAAATGCTGGCCAAAAATATACAAACAACAAAAAAGCAACTACCCCTAAACCAATAGAGATATACATCTTCTTGTGTGTGGATCTACCTGAAAGATATCTCATCTGTGTTTTGAATCAGCACATCTTTAAACGTCTCAATGTGTTCCAGTATAACCCCGGTACCGCGAGCAACAGCAGTGAGCGGATCATCCGCAATCGTAACAGGAACCTTAAGCTGCATTTCAAGAAGTGCTGGAAGGTTTCTGATGAGCGCACCCCCGCCTGATATGGTCATTCCTTTGTGCATAATATCGGCAAGCACTTCTGGTGGCGTCGTCTCAAGCACTTCACGTATCGCGTCCACAAGCTGTGCAATGGACCCATACATTGCTTCACGAATATCAACATCGGTGATAATTGCCTCACGAGGAAGACCTGTCACAAGGTCGCGACCTTTCACAGAAAGCTCTTCTGCTTCATCATCAGGTAGCGCTGACCCAAGAGCTAGCTTAATGTGCTCTCCTGTTTTCTCACCGATAAGCATTTTGAACTCATCTCGCATGTAACTTACAATATCTTGCGTCAATTTATCTCCGGCAACCTTAAGAGACTTGGCGCGTACCACACCACCTAGTGCAATGACGGCGATATCTGTTGTACCTCCACCAATATCTACAATCATACTTCCCACGGGATCATGAATTGGCATCTGCACACCGATTGCTGCTGCCATTGGTTCTTCTACAATGTACACCTCTCGAGCACCCGCTGACTTTGCTGCATCGTATACCGCTCGCATCTCTACGTTAGTGATACCAACAGGGATGCCGATGACCACTCGTGGTCGAAATATTTTTTTATCTGTATCGTTTGCTTTGTTGATGAGGTACGAAAGCATCTCTTCTGTAACCTCATAGTCTGATATCACTCCATCCACAAGTGGTCGCACGATACGAATGTGACTTGGCGTACGCCCCATCATATCTTTTGCTTCTGTCCCAACGGCCACCACACGACTTGTTTTTGTGTTAAGCGCAACGACAGACGGCTCGTTAATGACAATACCCCGTCCACGGAGATAGACAAGTGTGTTTGCAGTTCCTAAGTCGATACCGATGTCATTCGAAAATTGCCGATACAGTCGTTCAAACATACAAACATTCTATCACTTTTCGGCAGTCGCGTACGTATTGACTTTTACAACAAAAATGACGAAATATGTGACCCCACTATCGACTATTCGCAGTTCGGGGTATACGTCTTTAGCAGTTGCTCCACCGTCACAATCTCTGAAGTATCACTTGTTCGCTCTTTGATCTCGACACCTCCTTTTTCAATACTTTTTTCTGAAACCACGACACGCATTGGGATACCGATCAAATCACTGTCTGCGAACTTGGCTCCTGCTGACTCGTCTCTGTCATCAAACAACACTTCCACGTGACTCTCCGTCAACTTTGCATACAATTCTTCTGCAAGTTTACCCGCTTCAGAGTCCTTTTCTTTTGCGAGAGAAATGAGGTGTACAGAAAATGGCGCAACGGCAGCTGGCCACACAAGACCCTTTTCATCTGCAAACTTCTCCACAATCACACCCATCACACGCGATGGGCCGATACCGTAACACCCCATGTATGGATACTTCTTTAAACCATCGTGGTCAGAGTACGTGTAGTCGAGCACTTCTGTGTACTTCGTATCAAGCGGGAAAATATTGCCAACCTCACATGCGCTCACCTGTTCCATAGTAGAGAAGTCCACGCCAAGCTTCTGTGCTGTTTCGTCATTTACCACTTCTTTGTTGTACGCAATCCTATTTGCTCGATCAAGATAGATCGTGTCTTCTCCAACATCCACAAGTGTTTGAAATTCATGTGAGAAGTTCGGAGTAAAGTCTCCACCGGAAGCAACGGTGATGAACGTATCATCCGCAATGCCGATGTCGCGATAGATATTCATGTACACCGGTTTCATGGCCTCGTAGTAACGCATAAGATCGTCTTGGTCCTTATGAAAACTATAGAGATCCTTCATGCGGAACTCTCTCCCACGAAGAAGACCTGACTTCGCACGTGCTTCGTTGCGAAACTTTGTTTGAATTTGATAAAACGCAGCAGGTAAATCTTTGTACGATTGGATGTACTCTTTCGCAATCGGAGTGATCATATCCTCGTGCGTTGGATTGATGATGTAGGAATTCGAACTCTTCTGCTTTGAAACTTCGTTTGCAGGACCCGTTCGCATGAGAACATCTACCGTATCGAGACGGTTAGTATTTTTCCAGTTCTCTTCTGGTGAAAGTGTGGTCATGAGTATCTCAGTACCGACGGTGTCCATGTGACGTCGAACGATATCCTCGATCTTCCTTAACACGCGCAGTCCTAGTGGAAGAAATGTATACGCGCCGGCCATTTCTTTATGAATAAACCCAGCGCGAGTAAGTAAGATAGCATTTTTGGAAGCTTCATCTTTTGGTGCTTCTTTTCTTGTTTTTGTATAGAGATGTGACTGTCGCATAATAAAGACCAGTATACCAGTAAATAGTGGCCAGTAGCCAGAAGAAACAAAAGACACCGAAACCTTTGGTTTCGGTGTCTTTTGTTCACTAGCCACTTCCCAAAGTGGTACTAGACTATCCAACTATTCGTATGACGTCATGCACCGTCACCACAAGCAACAACAACATAAGCGCACTAAACCCAGCAATATTTACCCATGAGTAGTATCTAAATGGAATTCTTTTTCGCGTAATCGCTTCAAGCAGTACCACCACAACGCGACCGCCATCAAGCGCAGGTATCGGGAGCGCGTTGAAGATAGCAAGATTAATAGAAAGTACAGCAGTAAGCCACAAGAGCGCAGCAATGCCAAACGATGAGTTCTGTCCAACCACTTGTACAAGTCCAATTGGACCTGCGATTGAATCAAGAACATTTCCCTCACCTCGTACCGACATCGCCAGATCTCGCAAACCTCCAAGCGTGAGCACGGTCATGTCGTATGTCTTCTGGAAACCTATCTGTACTGCTTCACTAGGCGTTGTTCGAACAGTACCAACCGCTTCCACACTGATACCAAGCGCCTTCTTGTCAGGCAAGATGCCGTAGACTGCAGCGACTGTTGTTGCACCATCAGTTCCGTCTGGTTTGGTAAAGGTTATGGTGAATGGATCGTTTTGATGTGCAGCGATAAACGCAAGTGTGGAAGTGGCAGAGAGAAGCGTCGCTTTTTGTCCCCCACTTTCCATAGTTCTAATGACAGAACCAGCAACAAGTCCAGCAAGGTACGCTGGTGAATGTGGCATTGCGTCAGACACAAAGATAGAAACATTTTTCACACGATGTCCGTATACAGGATCTGTTGGGCTCATCTGTGTACTTCCAAAGGAAAGACCGATGAATAAAACGAGCGCGAGCACCATGTTCATAAACACCCCCGCAAGCAACACAACAAACTGTTGCCATTTTGGACGATTCCCAAACGCACGAGGATGAGTTTTCGCTTCATCGTTAGGCTCACCATTTTCTCCCCAAATAGAAACATATCCACCAACAGGGAGCGCATTGATCGCGTACGTTGTCTCACCCTTTTTCCATGCAGCAAGTCGCGGAGGAAATCCAAACGCAAACTCATCCACCCGCATGCCGGTCCACTTCGCGGCTATGAAGTGTCCAAACTCATGCACGATAACAAGCGTGAGCAAAATAATAATAAAAAGAAGAACTGATGGCTTCCAGAATGCAAGAGCAACAATAATAAGGAGAAGTGCTGCTGCAGTGTGATAGGTTTCCCACTTCTTAAACGAAGCTACGATAGATTTCATTTGAGAAAGTATACCATGCGCTTAGGTGAAGGTCTCTTGATGAAAAACCAACCTCTACCTTCCACATTCGCGGTACCGCTTACTCTCCCATTACTTCTTTTTCTTTTTTCTCAAACAATGTTTCAAACTCTGCTGTTGCCGCATCTATAATCTTTTGCAGTTCTTCACGATAACGCATTCGCTCATCTTCACCATATTCTCCTTCTTTTGCACGAGCGTCGATATCTTTGTTCGTATCTTCTCGAAGACTTCGCACTCGTATACGAGCATCTTCTAATCTATCTTTCAAAAGCTTCACGAGCTTTTGTCGTGTCTCTGTTGTGAGCGCTGGAAAGTGAACACGAAGCCCTTGATCATCAGAAGAAACAGAAAGTCCGAGATCTGCTTCATTGATAGCCTTTTCCATCTGACCAATAACCGTCTTATCCCACGGCGCAACACGAAGTGTTCTAGGGTCTTCGATCGTAATCGAACCAGTATGCATAAGTGGTGTGCGAGCACCGTACATATCTATATGTACAAGATCAAGTACAGATGGCGTGGCGCGGCCTGTTTGAATAGACCGGTATTCATTAAGAAGCCAGTCCACAATGTCGTCTTTACGTTGAGTTGTTTCTGAAAAGTTGTAAGCCATACAATACGTTTAAGGTTGTTGAATGCAAGAATTCTATCACTTAATGACCGGAAGGAGAAGAGCGAGGTACTCGAGCAATGCTTTACCTGATGCAGACGGGTCAGATGCATAGGATGCAATTTCAAGCGTTTCGGTTATATATCGTGGATTGGTTTTTTTCTCTGTAAGGGGGGATACGAGTGA
>JBDKFI010000014.1:0-15354 GCA_039798825.1 Candidatus Parcubacteria bacterium
GTGAGGACCTCTGGTCATACCGGCTCGTTGCTCCGAAGAGGTGGCCAAGTCGACAGGAACCATTATACACCTTATAAAATATTTGTCAAGTACCTGTCAAACGCAACAAAAAGCCCCGATCTTAACGACCGGGGCTTGCGCACCTGAAGGTGATCCTTACGCACTCTTGTTCTTCTTTTCTTTCGGTTCTTCGACACCGAAGATAACGAAGTGCACAAGAGCGTAGATCAGGGTGCCCAGCGTGCACAGCGTCCGAAACCAGGAGGAAATCATATGGTGCTCCTCAGAAGTAGTTGGGAACTTATTACAAACAAACAATACCACCTTTGTTTGCTTTTCTCAATATGTACCCATACAAAAACCCTCCTGCGCGGAAGGGTGTTGTGGACTTCTTTTTGGTGGTGAGCTCTCATCGCTGACGAGTCGTCACCACGCACACTAGTGTGACGACACACAGAAGTGTGACAAACGAAACTCCCGACACACACGGAACGTACTCGTGGAGTCGGACGGGTCCAACGAGAAATGATAGATTCACTATTGCCATCGCAAGCGCAAGAGCGCCAAGGAAAGATCTCACCTTCATGGATTTGTCTCCTGGAAGAACTGGGCTGTACCTCAAATGTACCATACACCAACCCAAAAGATCTACGGTATACTAGGATCACAATGGCAGGACCGCTACCAGACAAATACAGTGCCGTGTGGGTGTCGCACTCTTCTATGGGAGACTTCCTCAAGTGTCCGCGTCTCTACTACCTGCACAACATGTACAAAGATCCAGCAACAGGGAGAAAGATGTCTATCGTCACACCGCACATGGCACTTGGTGTTGCGGTACACACCGTTCTCGAAGAACTTGCGAACTATCCTTCAGAGGAGCGGTTCAACAGAGATCTGCGTGCACGCTTCGAAGAAGAGTGGCTACAGGTCACAGGACTTAAAGGTGGATTCACAAGTGTGGAACAAGAAGAAGAGTTCAAAATGCGCGGCAAGGAGATGATCAACAATGTCATCAAAGACCCAAAATTCCTGGTGAACAAACGTGTGAAGCTTCCAAAAGAGAAAATGAATCCGAATTTCTATCTTTCCGAAAAAGATAACATCATTTTGAATGGCGCTATCGATTGGATTGAATTTCTACCGGACGAGACACTACATATTGTGGACTTCAAAACAGGGAAGCGTGAAGAGAGTGAAGCTTCGCTTCAATTACCAATTTATCTTCTCCTCTGCAACAAGCTTCGTCCGCTATGGAAGGTGTCTCGTGCGAGCTACTGGTATCTGGAAAGCGACAAAATCGTCGAGAAGGAATTACCTGATACAGAAACTGCATTCCGCGACGTCTACGACGTCGCGCTCCGCGTGAAACAAGCCCGCGACAAAGGTGACATGAAATGCCCACAAGGCGAAAGTGGGTGTATGCACTGCCGTCCGTACGAAAAGATACTTCAGTGGAAGGCTGGCAAGCTTGATGACGACTCAGTCACATCAGTCGGCATCGGCGGATTCAATCAAGACATCTACGTGGTTAAGTAATCACAGGTATGAGTAAGTAAGAAAATCCTGTTGTGACTTTGTAATTACATACGCTTGATAACCTTCTGCGCTATACTACACTCATATGAACAAAGTAGTTACCTATACACAATACGCGGATTATATTAAACCAGATTGGGCACCACCTGCATGGCTCTTTGGACCAGTGTGGACCGTTCTCTACATCTTGATCGCGATCAGTTTCGGATATATCGCATACAAATACGGACGAAAGGAGATCAAGCTTGCAATTGCACTTCCGTTTTTCCTCAACTTATTCTTTAACCTCATCTTTACACCGATACAGTTCGGCCTCATGAGCATGCAACTTGCTGCGATAGATATCTTGCTCGTACTCGGTACGCTTATCTGGGCGATCGCAGTCACATGGAAAAAGTATCGATGGGTGGCAGTGCTCAATCTCCCATATCTTGCGTGGGTATCGTTTGCAACCGTTCTTCAACTCACGGTACTTTCACTCAATAGCTAATAACCATGCTGATAGATGTACGAACAGAAGAAGAATTCACCCAAGCACATCATGAGACTGCGGTACATATACCTCTTGATACAATGCAACAAGCAGACCTTCCATGCGGAAAAGATGAACACATCATTCTTCACTGCAGAAGTGGCGCTCGTGCTCAAGCAGCTAAAGAGATTCTCGAATCTCGCGGGTATACCAATGTCACCCTTAAAGATGGCACTGGTGCGTACTAGTCCACTATGAAAACCGTTACTGTGCACGACAAGATGCAAGATGGATACACCTACACCCTCACGGAACCCGAAGGGAAACATTTCGATCCACAGTTCAAGCCTGACCTCACACCACAAGAGATGCTCGCCCTTGGTGTGTTTGGTGGCAAATACATGACGGATTGCAAAGACGAATTTCCGAAAGACTGGTTCACAGACGCGAAACTTTCACCAGAAAAGCATGATGCTTCACTTAATTTTTTTGCCGTGAAAGCATCACAACCACTTTCTGTGTGGCGCGCAAAAGGGTGGATATGGCACGACGATCCACGCGGATGGTTCCAGTGGTACTGCAGATACTACATGGGGAGACGATGTGAAGATGACGCACGACAAATCAAACGCTGGCGCGCCATGACACGACACGTTGCACAACTGCGAAACAAATGTCGCGTGGGTGACTACTCGTGCAATACCAAGCAACGCCAAGCGCTTCTCCATTGGGCCTACGATGCGCGAAAGCTCTAAAAAGCTTTACAATCTGTTAAGAACTTTCACCTACACTTTCAAAAACACGCTACACTTATCTCATATGACATCAGAATCTGATACCTATACAGAAAACACACACTACTCACATGCAAAAGTAAGCACCCCTGCGCTCATCTTGATCGGATGGCTTGCGGTATGTGCTGTTGTCTTTGCGTATATTTTCACCGGAGAAAAAGGCACTGGTACGATGGACACAATGACAAACACTGAGACATCTGTATCGAGAGGCGGAAGCACACTTAATCTCATTGACGCTGCTGGAATGCAATGCAACGTGGTTGGTGTATCGATTAACGGTGGCATGACAACCTATCTTCCGTACTGGTGGTCCCAAGATCAGTCCCTCACCGCTGAAGAAAAGATGCTCATCTCAAGTGACTACGTGACGCACATTATAGAGGAAGCAAACAAAGACACTGATGTGCAAGCTATCATTCTGGAAGTGGACTCAGGGGGTGGGAGTCCTGTTGCAGGAGAAGAGATTGCAAACGCCGTCAAAGCATCCACCAAGCCGGTCGTCGGACTCATACGAAGCATTGGTGCATCTGCTGCATACTGGGCAGTGAGTCCTGCGAAACCAATCTTTGCTTCTAAAAATTCAGATGTAGGAGGCATCGGTGTTACGGCATCATACTCACAAGAGCTTGATGATAAGAAAAAGTTTATCCAGCTCTCTGTCGGCAAGTATAAAGACTCTGGCAACCCAGAAAAAGCACTCACCGAGGAAGAGAAGATGCTCATCATGCGCGACGTGCGAATCATTCATGAAAACTTCATCAAAGAAATCGCAGCAAATAGAAACCTAAGCGAGGAAAAGGTTCGAGATTTGGCAGATGGTTCCACCATCCTTGGAGAAGCAGCAAAGAACGCAGGGCTTATCGATGAAATTGGATCACTCCACACCGTGGAAGCGTATCTCAAGCTACAATTGGGAAGTGAGCCCGTCGTCTGTTGGTTCTAGGTGGGCGTTCTGGATAAATCCGGTGTAAGATATTTTTGCTTCATACGTCATGATAGGCATAACGACAGTACGACATATGAAAACAATCAACAAAACACAAAGCGGTTTCGGTATTGCACTCCTTGCTATTACCTTGGGTACCATTCAGGCACATGCGCTTAGTTTCGATAGCTTCATGGGAGTCTTCGGCACTCGTGGCAGTGGTTCCTCTACCACAGAAATACGAAATGACACTTCCGTTCACACAGATAGCAAAAATGAAAGTAACGTAAACGGTCAAGTGACCATCGCTGGTTCTGAAACGCCCGATGACAACAATCCATACACTATGGCAGGGCAGGGCACGACATCCACTCCAGCAAATGTGGACGCACACACAAATGCACTTCTCGGCATGCAAGCAACCTCAAGCGATGATCAGTGGACTGGAACCGAAGAAGAGACATCTTTCTTTCTCAGTGTAAAAGCGTGGTTTATGTCACTATTTAATTTCTCTGCTTCAACAGACGAGGAAGTCTCCGTGTCTCACTAAACTAAAAGAGTAAACATAGAATAGAAATGACCATGCCCCGCCCACAAGGTGAGGCATGGTCATTGTTGTATGCTACGCTAGAGCAATCGTGATACCCTATACCATTCGCACAAGCGCACGTGCACGCCATATGAGAATCACTATTCGAGACGGTGGCGAAGTGGTGGTCACACTCCCACAAGGCGTACAAGAAGCGCGTGCATCTGCTTTTGTAAAGAGTAAAGAGCGTTGGATCACGCAAGCGCGTAGCAAGGTGCTACGACAACAATCATCCACAACCATTCCCAAACGAAGCGTGTCTGACTTCAAGCAGTACAAAGCTGCGGCACACACATTCGTCACTGCACGTCTGCAAGAATGTAACACTCACTATCGCTACGTATGGAACAATGTATCCATTAAAAATACATCATCGAGATGGGGTAGTTGTTCCAAAAAGAAGAATCTTTCTTTTTCATATCGCATTATCTTCCTTCCTCCAGAGCTCCAAGACTACCTGATTATCCACGAGCTCTGTCACCTCGGGGAATTTAACCACTCACCACAATTTTGGAAACTTGTGGAGGCAGAGCTTCCGAACTACAAGCACTTACGCAAAGAACTACGAAGGGTCACATAGTTTTGCAAATTAGTCTTCTTTTGTATAGGATGTAGACATCCGACGGAAAAGGAGAACTCAATGTTCGGAATATTCAAAAGGCCAAGGCCCAAATTCCGGGTCTACGATGTTGTGAGATGTCACTTCCCCGATGGGAAGTTCGAAGGTTACATGTTCATTCACGCTCGGCGCTTCATTCGTCCCAACGGGGCACTGAAAAAAGAGTGGGTGTACGACGGCCTAATTTACGGGATCGAGGATGGGACCTTGAAGTACCGGACGGGCGGTTCCTGCTGCTCTGAAGGAACTCTCTCACCCCTGTGAAGTTGACTGCGCGTGCTCGCGCAGTTTTTTTATGCAACAGATTCTTTATTATTTTAACTTTTCTCTTATCCCCACATTTCACTTGTGCTAGAACAATCGTTCTAGTATGCTGAATACATGACGGAGACAGACAAAATCATCATGTTTTACGACGAGCACGAACGTGTCCCTTCATTCGAAGAGATGAAGAAACTCTTCGGGGTCAAATCGAAGAACACTGTCGCTTATAAAGTGAAAAAGCTCATCGACGAAGGCGTACTCATCAAAGAAGGCCGCAGGCTCGCGATGGGTATCGTCGGAGGGTTCATGAAGCTTGGAAACATTCAAGCAGGATTTCCAACTACAGCAGAAGAACAAGATGAAGTAGAAAAGATCTCTCTTGATCGACTACTTATGAGACGTCGAGGTAGAACATTCCTTCTTGAAGTACGGGGCGAGTCCATGAAGGATGCCGGTATCTATGATGGGGATCTCGTCGTCGTTGAACGCGGAAGAGAGCCGCTCAAAGGTGACATCGTCGTTGCACAAATCGAAAACGAATACACACTCAAATACTTTAATATCGAACGAGGGAAACCAGTCCTCATTCCTGCAAACAAACGCTTCAAGAAGATCTATCCGGATCCTGATCAGCTTCGGATAGAGGCGGTAGCAAGCGCAATCGTACGAAGGTTTCGTTAGGATTCACTAGCTAGCGTTTAGTTTTAAAACTAAGAACACAACAATGATGCCCGAGCTTACGCTCGGGCATCGACAATTCTAACGCACAGAAACACTGGAACCGGGGGCCTATGCTGATTTCTTCATAAATCCTTCGAGTGCTTTCAACGCCTCAACAGGCACCATGTACACAACGGTGTTTGACTGGTCAGATGACATGTCGTTGATGGACTGAAGTGTTCGCAAGTGGAGTGCCCCTGGTGCTGCGGCAAGAGTTGCCGCTGCTTTTGCCATGTTTTCAGATGCAGCAACTTCTCCCTCGGAAGTGATGATCACCGCGCGCTTCTCTCGTTCTGCTTCTGCTTGTCTACCAATCACACGCTCAAGATCTGGTGGCAAACTGATGTCTTTTAATTCTACATTTTGTACAGAAAGTCCCCATGCAAATGTCTCTTTGTCCACAATCTCTCTGATACGGTCTGCAATCTTATCTCGAGAAGCGAGAAGCTCGTCGAGCGTAACCTCTCCCACAATGTTTCGCATCGTTGTTTGCGCGTACTGGAAAATAGCGTACTTAAAATCTTCTACTTCAAGTATCGCACGCGTTGCATCTGAAACCTTGTAGTAAAGAACTGCGTTTACTGTGACGGACACGTTGTCACGAGTGATGGCACGCTGATCTGGAATGTCGACTGCTTTGGTACGAATATCTATCTTTTGTGAGCCTTGCACAACTGGAAGCACAATTCTCCATCCCGGCTCCATGATGCCCGTGAAGGTACCAAACGTAAACTTCACGCCACGCTCGTACTGATTAATCTGTCGAATACTGACGGCAAGTAACACGAGAACGACGGCTGCTATGATGTACAACATATATATGTATAGATAAAAGGGTGATAATACCCAAAGTATATAGAAATCGAGGAGAGAGTGCACTATGTACCTCCGCTACAAAAGAGGCTTGCCATTTCGGCGCACACGCTTCTGGTGCAGATGAAGAAGCATACTGTACCTGCTTCGTCGCAAAATTGCAGACATTCGTTCCATAGTCTTTATGACTATCTATCATTTACAAATCTTACCGAAAACACCTGGGCGGGGTATACTTAGCTGATATGACAATAGGCACAAAAATACTACTAGGAATTCTGATTCTTGGGGCACTTGGTGGAGGGGGGTATTATTATTCAACATACACAAAGTCTGCGGACGCTCTTGGGACCACACTCATTATCAACAATGAACCTGTGACGCTCGTCAACGGAATAGCGGTCAAGGAAGATGCGCCCGGTTCTGCATCTAAAACAACGACACAATACTTCGGCAATGAAGTAACAGGGGACTTTAATAACGACGGAAAAAAAGATACGGCATTCATCGTGACACAAACAACAGGAGGGTCAGGAACGTTTTTCTATCTCACAACCACACTCGGTGGAGAGGCGGCATTCTTGGGTGATCGAATCGCACCACAATCAACAGACTACAAAGATGGAAAGATCGTGGTGAATTTCGCAGAGCGTAAAGCAGGTGAACCAATGACTGCGGAACCTTCTGTTGGAGTATCTAAATACTTCGAAGTTGGTCCAAACGGAACACTTGTTGAAATCTCAAACAAACAAGAAGCAACAACATCAACCATAGGAAAGAAGATGGCGTTTTTTGACTTTGCAAAACAAGGCGGCACATATCTATGTTCTGTAGACCAGGAAGTAAACGGAGTGCGCGTAAAAACAACTATGTATTTAGACAAAGGAAAGATGCGCGGTGAAACATCACTTTCAGGGCCAACAGGGCCAATGACAGCAACGTTTGTTATTCGAGATGGATACGTGTATTACTGGGCTTCCATAATGCCGAAAGACACAGGTATTAAGTTAAAGTATGATGCAACAAACTATAAACCGGGAGACTTTAGTCAGTTTGATCAGATGGGGGACTACACCTGCGAGGGGTGGGTGGCCGACCCGACGAAGTTTATCATTCCGACAACAATTACGTTTCAAGCAATGAATTAGAAACCAAAAAGAGCGACGCCTAGGGCGTCGCTCTTTACACCTATTAAAAAATGTTTTACTGTGCTATACTTGTGATATGTCCAGTATCTATCTCTATGGTCGCAATCCACTCGAAGAAGCTTTGACCTCTCAGAAATCAGACCTTATTAAACGCGTCTTAGTCACACCCCAAGCGGAAGGAGATGCGAAACTCATGAGCCTTCTCCAGAAGAACTCTTGCAACTACACAAAAGTCACCCCTCAGGAAATAGAAAGTCTTGTCGGACGGGATGTAGTACATCAGGGAGTTTGCGCCGAACTTGCTGAACATCTCATGTACACCAAGCTCGAAGAAGCGCTAGAGGGGGCCGAAAATGCCTCTACACGACCCGTATTTGTGCTACTTGATGAACTCCAGGACCCACACAACGTAGGGGCGATTATACGCTCTGCGGCAGCGTTTGGCGCAAGCGGTATCCTGATGCCAGAACATGATCAAGTACAGATCACCTCAACAGTAATTAAGGCATCTGCTGGTGCTGTATTTTCTATCCCAATTGTTCACATCGGCAACATCAACACCACACTACGAAACCTAAAAGAAAAAGGATACTGGACATACGCACTCGCGGGTACTGGCGACACGCGACTCGACAAAGCAACATTTGATACATCGGTGGTTATCGTTGTCGGAAATGAAGGGGAAGGCATACGACCAAAAACACTTGAAGTGTGTGATTTCAAACTCTCTATTCCAATTTCATCTTCTGTGGAATCTCTCAATGCGTCAAACGCTGTTGCGGTGACTCTCTACGAATGGAGTACGCAGCAGGCACACTAATCCAAACGACATCTATTCTACATATATGAACAACACTACCTCTGAACACAAAACTGTGTGGGACGTTGTTGTCATAGGTGGCGGTCCATCAGGTATGATGGCAGCGGGAAAAGCAGCCTCTCGCGGAAAGTCCGTTCTTCTTCTTGAAAAGAATACAGAACTTGGAAAGAAACTTCTGATTACAGGTGGCGGAAGATGTAACATCACCAACAACAAACCAGACACTCGAACGCTTCTCTCAAAGTACAAAGGAAACGATCAATTTCTCTTTTCTGCATTCTCACAGTGGAGTGTGGCCGACACACTTACCTTTTTTAATACTCGCGGAGTACCGACAAAAGAAGAAAACGAGGGTCGAATATTTCCTGTTTCAAATACATCACAATCAGTGTATGACGTCTTGTACGCATACATGAAGGAACACGGTGTGCAGATTCACAAGTCAAGCATCGTAAGTGGCATCAAAAAACAAAAAGAGGGCGAAGGGTTTCTCATTACAACTAAAAGTGGCAACACGGTGAGTGCGCACAAAGTCATCATTGCAACAGGAGGTACGTCTCGACCAGAGACAGGTTCAACAGGGGACGGGTTCGCGTGGCTCAAGAAACTACAGCATACGGTGATAGAGAACGACTTTGCACTCGTTCCTATTTCACTTTCAGATCTGTGGACCAAGAAGCTAAGTGGTGTGACATTATCTGACATCAAGCTCACCACATTTCAGAATGATAAAAAGCAAGACAGCTACAAGGGCAAACTGCTCTTCACACACGTTGGCATCAGTGGTCCAACCGTGCTTGGTATGAGTAAAGATGTTGGTGAACTTCTTAAGTATGGAGATGTGGTTATTTCTCTTGACCTCTTTCCTTCGAAAGATGAAGCAAAAGTAAAGCGAGAATTGCAAACCATACTGATTGCAGAGAGTAACAAAAAACTAAAGAATGTCCTTCCACTTCTTGTGCCGAGTTCTCTTGTTGCGCCACTTCTTTCACAGACCGGGATCGATGGCGAAACGTTTTCGCATAGCGTGCGAAGCGAAGATCGAACGACACTATCACACGCGATCAAAAACATTCCACTTCATGTGAAGTCACTTCTTGGAAAAGAAAAGGCTATTGTCTCATCAGGCGGTATACCGCTCACTGAAATTGACATGAAGACCATGGAATCGAACATCGTCCCAGGTCTCTATCTTACTGGGGATGTGCTTAACATAGACAGACCATCCGGTGGATACAGTCTCCAACTCTGCTGGACCACAGGATTTGTGGCAGGAAGCAACTGCTAGCGAGAAACTTGATTCACCACTAGTGTTCCTGTAGTGTTAAAAGCGGACTCAAACAAGAAAAGGAATGACGGATGTCCAAATACCAAGACGATGTTGTGAGATCTATCGAGGATCTCTATACCACGCTCGCGATACGACAGAATTCGCGGCTTCAGAGACTCTTTGGTGCCGACGAGTTGCCAACACTTGTCAGCATCATCAGAGATCTCAGGGACTACGGGCTCGAGCGAGATTTCGAAAACTTCTGTCGCACCCTGCGTACGGACTTCTTCATGTTCGTACGCTTGGCGGGATTCAGTGGCAAAGTTGTTCGCGAAGAACTCGCAGCTCTTTGCGAAGTTCGAAAGAGTCTTACCGAGATCAGCACACTGTGCGATGGTGGGAGGATTGGCGATGGTGGGCAAGATCTGGTCGCACAAATCCAAGTGGTCATCTTGTGGCTACGAACAATAGAGGCGGCGTTTGAGATCATCGAAGCAAATCTTCGACCCAACATCTGAGGCCGTGACCACTACCCTGCACCTACGGTGCAGGGATTTTTATTTCTTAAGATACGCGAAGCGCTTTCCCGGATATCGATAGAAGAATACAGGGATGAGTACAAGTGTGAGTATCATTGCAAATGCAAGACCAAACATGATGGCAAACGCAAGCGGACCCCAAAGGGCAGATACTCCAGCAAGTGGAATCATACCAATTACTGTCGTCACCGTTGTGAGGAAAATTGGTCTCAAACGAATCGCAGATGCGTCCACGATAACATCGCGAAGACTTCGCGTACTTGTGCCACTTGCAATCTCTTCCTGTTCTTTATCGAGACGGTGAAGAATAGAGTCGAGCAAGATGATCGCGTGGTTGATGATCACCCCAGCTAAAGCGATGAGGCCAAGCATCGATGAAAATGAAAGTGCTTGACCTGTGATGGTAAGACCTCCAAACACTCCGATGAGTGAAAGAGGTATAGTGAAGAGAAGATAGAACGAATATCTGAATGAATTAAACTCAAGCACCAAGATCATGAGCATGAGTGCCATACCTCCAAGCAGCGCGAGTGCCATTTCGGTAAATGTTCTTTGAATCTCTTCGTTGTCACCTCCGTACTTAACCTCAATACCAGAGGGGAGCTGTAGTTCGTCTTTTGCTTTTTCTTGAAACGCTGAAGTGATGGCAACAGCATTTCCATTTGGTGCTAGATTGCTCGTTACACTTGCCACACGCTTCTGGCCTTCGTGGGTGATGACTGCGGTAGATTCTGCAACCTGCGCACTAATGAGTGAACCCAAAAGAACGGAGCCAGTCGGCGTGACAACAGGGATACCTTTGATGCTATCAATTGTTGTCTTGATCGTATCTTCAGGATTGATAAAGTCTGCATTCAAGTCAGTCTTCACAATGATATCGATATCCTCACCGAGTTTCGTAATAGTAGTCGCTGTCACACCAGATACGGCAGTACGAAGAAGAGAAGCGACACTCGCCGAAGAAAGACCAGCTTGAGTTGCTTTTGCACGATCGATAGTGATTTCAAACTGTGTGCCATTATCGCGAAGTGATGTGGTAACATCTTGTGTGCCTTCAATCGAAGAGAGGATAGACTCCGACGTATCTGCTGCTTGTGTAAGTGCTTCGAGATCGTCACCTAAAAACGTGATCACAACTGGCGCTCCTGTTGGAGGTCCATTGTTTCCTTGATCAACCTTCACGGTTGCTGAAGTAACAGGAGCAAGTGCTGCTCGTAGTTTCTCTACTATTTCAGTTGAACTCATGTCGCGCTTCTCAGGAAGCATAACGGTGATGTTTGCAAGTTTAGATCCTGAACTTGAACCAGAGCCAGACAATGCAGATGATGCGCCAACGGTTGTCACAAACGATTCCACATATGGACTTTCGTACAAAATCTCCTCAACTTCACGAACAGAAAGATCTGTTTCTGAAAGTGGTGTGCCTTGCGTTCGTTCAACAGATACAAACACATAATCTTGATCTTCTTGCGGGAAAAAGGCGACCTTAAGCAGTCCCACAACTGGCATCGACACAGCGAGTACAAATGCAATACCAAGCGCTGCAAAAAACCTATTCTGGTATTTTCTGCTGTCAAGCATCGCAGTCAAAAATCGCTTGTACCACGCTTGCGCACGAGCAGACCATTCTTCCTGCATGTCCTCAAACGCGCTCTTGTGTTCTTTTGTTAAAAGCACAGCGAGTAGCGGTACGAATCCGAGCGCAACCACAATGGACGCCATGAGCACAAAGATAATAGTAAACGGAATTGATGAGATAAATTCTCCGATAATTCCTGACAAGAAAAAGAGGGGAGCAAACACAGCAACCGTTGTCATCGTTCCTGCGATAAGTGGCCAGGCATACTCTTTGATAGACGCAATCGCTGCACCTTCTGCAGAACCATATATCTTGATACGTGTGTGAATAGCTTCTGCCACCACGATACCAGAATCCACCAAAATACCAATCGCCAAGATGAGTGAGAAAAGCGACATGAAGTTGATGGTATTACCAGAAAGATACAAGCCGGTAAACGCAATCACAAACGAAAGTGGAATAGAAAGTCCCGCCACAAGCGATTCTCGCCAACCGATCGTAAGGAAGAGCATGAGCATCACAAGAGCAACAGTCTCAAGTCCGACACGAGTGAGTTCACGTAAATCTTTCTTCACAAGCTTTCCAGTATCAAGCGTTGTCACCACTTGTGCCCCAGCAAGCTTCGTCGTTTTAAGTTCTTCGATACGCTTATTGACCGCTTCTGCGATCTTAGTCACATCACCGCCTGATTTTTTATAGATATTAAGAGTGAGGGCGTTCTCAGACGGAGCACCTCCAAGTGAGATACGTGAATACGTGCTTGGTGCTTGAAGTCCGTCTGCGATAAATGCGATATCACGCAAATACACCGGTACACCAGATGCTGTTTGAATGGTGATGTCTGGTATCTCATCTGCATCTTCGAGAGATCCAGCGAACTTGATCGGATAGTTCACCTCAGCAACCGTGATGTTTCCGATAGGGAGCGATGCGTTTGCGGATTGGATAGCGCCGATGACTTGCTGCAAGGAAAGACCGTAGTTTGCAAGTTCATCTTTGCGCACAACCACTTGCACTTCACGCTTGCGTGTACCAGAAATTTCGACCTTTGATACTCCTTCAACTTTCTTTAGATCACTCTTCAATTCATCACCAAGTGCAGTGAGTCCGGCAGGGGAGAGGTCCTGAGAAACTGAGACAATAAGCATCGGCTGATCTGCGAAATTGATCTTGCTCACCATTGGCTCTGTAGCGTCTTGTGGAAGCTCTGCCTTGGCACGATCCACGGCATCCTTCAAGTTTTGAATAGACTTTTCGATATCTGCTGACGCATTAAATTGCGCAGTGATGACTGAGATACCTTCACCAGAAGTTGACGTGACTTTATCAATGTCTTCAATGTTTACGATCTCATCTTCCAGTTTGTTCGTGATGAGTTTCTCTGTGTCTTCAGCAGATGCGCCGCGAAGTACGGTAGATACAATTCCCATCGGGATAACAACTTCCGGTGAAGACTCTTTCGGGATAGCGATCAACGACACAAGTCCAGTAAGCACAAGAGCAGCCATCAAAAGATAGGTGAATGCTCGTTTGCGTAAGAAGAATATCCAGAGTGAGTGCATGTGGTTTGAAAGTTAGGTAGTTGGGAGGGTTAGGGAGTTAGGAAGATGGGAGATGTTTACTATTTAATAGTCACCTCCATGCCCGCTTTTAATCCACGAGCATCCATCACGATCATTTCAGACCCTGTGAGACCAGAAATAATTTGAATTTCTTCTCCCAAGATTGCACCTTCTTTCACTTCGATAGTTTCAAGCGTACTTGATGCGTTTACTACGAACACATACGCACCATTTGGTGTGAGCTTAAGTGCAGAGAGGGGAATTTTAATCGGGCCAGAAGTTGTCGACACTGCTTTCTTATCTTTGGTGATCGCGATACGAACTGACTGACCGTTCACAAGTGACGCTCCATTTGTGATACCGATACGAACTTCGATCTTCTTTGTGCGAGGGTCGATAGCAGATGCGACGCGAGTGATGATACCCTTTGCTGTTCCATCAATAGACACTTCGCTTCCGACTGATACACGCTTCGCATCATCTTCTGTCACATACGCCACCACTTCGAGTGCGCCGTTGTTTGAGACCACAGCAACTTCTGTAAACGCAGAAAGGAAATCTCCTGTTTCAATAGAGAGCGAATTAAGTGTGCCTGAGATCGGACTACGAATAATCGTTTTTTCAAGACGAGAGAGTGCTGCATTGTATGCACCGAGCGCTTGTTTGACTGAAGCATCTGCTGTTGCTACTTCTGTAGAACTTCCACCAGATGTTTTACCTGCCACCTCTTGTGCAGCGATAGCGCCCGTGAGTGATGAGCGGCTCGCCGCGATAGAGGAGAGGGTGCCCGCGATTAGTGAACGTGCAGCACTCACACCGGACTTACCTGCATCAATCTGAGACTGAGAGTACGAGTTGTCTGGAAGCGCTTTCGAATACGCAGTTGCCATATCGTCCAAATAATTCTTAATGGTCTGAGCTTCTGTCTGAACAGCATTAAGCTCAGCGGTTAGGTCGCCATCTTGTGTGAGTGTTCTGTTGCGTTTATCTCGAGCAACCAGGATACCTTCTATGGTTTTTCTTTTTGCCTCAAGCGAAAGTGTGAGCATGCTATCTGGCACAAGTACGCGCCACTTCGCTTCGTCGGTACGTGGGTCAGAAAAAGCACCATCAGTTCGCACACGTATCGCGTCGTCCATGTTGATATATGCACTTGCTATCATGTTAAGTGCGCTGTTTTTTGATTCACCAAGAGAACTGTTGGTACTACCTGAGTTGATACGAGCGATTTCTCGAGCTGCCTTTGCTGCATCATACGCACCTTCTGCCTGAAGTACAGCTGCGCGTTCACCTGAGTTTTCAAACTCAGCGATGATCTGACCTGCGGTTACGCCGTCACCCAGCTTCTTGTACACACGAGTAAGCTTGCCTGATGTTTCGCTTCGAATAGTTGCTTCACTTGTGGAGGTTACTGTGCCGAGAAGTGGAAGTGATGTGTCGCTATTTGCAAGATCAGAAACTGCGGCGAGTGTCACTGTTTTTTGAACTCTCGGAACCTCAGTTGGTGCGTCATTTCCTCCACCCAAAGAAATGGTGAGTGCTACTAAAACAAAGAAAGCGACCACCTCGGCCACTTGTCGCCATACAGGTTGCTCTCTGTACCACCGCCAAGCCTGCGAGCGAATGTCTTTCGCGTCGTTTAAAATCTTTTGTACGTGTGTATTCATACGGATACTAGTATTAGTGTATGACTAAAGT
>JBDKFI010000015.1:0-14237 GCA_039798825.1 Candidatus Parcubacteria bacterium
AAATGCTACCAGCGGGTGATTATGATATAAGCATTGAAACAGAAGGAGGGGAGAGTAACACGTTAAGAACAAAAATTAACACATTCAGCATTTCATCAAGTTCTGGTTCCCCGTATACATCTATTAAGCAGATGGCGACAGGGACTCTTCTCGGTGTGGTTAGTTTTTCTGCGTCTGTGCCATATGAGATTTCAGAGGTTAGTGCCCAAACTGCTTCAGATGGGCTACAAGGAGGCGCTGGACTCACTAACGTAGTTATTAAAGACGAAATAACCAAAGAGGTACTTTCCACATTTATTGGAGCACCAGCGCTCTCCGCGTACCAATCAAAAATAGTCGGTGTGTACGGAGATATAGAATCGTTTACTTCTGGATATATACACGGTACGGTGACGGTTACTATTAACGATTTTGTTGGTAAAAAGCAAAGCACGTTCATATCGGCACCGTTTTCTGTATCTGTTTCCGGTATATAGTGTGTAAAAGTTGCGGGTTTTTATAAATCGTGATATGATTGCACGTATTCGCTATTGGACCGAAACTATTGCTTGGTTAGGTCTAAAAGCAGGTGGGAGGAATTGTGTACGGTGCGCGTTTACTTACTTATTTAATATCTAATTAAGTCCAATATCCTCGATAAACAAACGTTTTTCGGGAGACATGACTTCTACAAACACATATGGCAGCAGATACATTTGATCGATCAAAACCACACGTAAACGTAGGTACTATTGGCCACGTTGACCACGGAAAGACTACGCTTACAGCGGGTATCCTTAACGTACTTCACCTCAAGGATCAGTCTATTAAGACAAAAGGAGTTGATGATATCGATAAGGCTCCAGAAGAAAAGGCTCGAGGTATTACTATCTCTCTTTCTCACTCAGAGTACTGGACAGACACTCGTCACTACGCTCACATTGACGCCCCAGGTCACGCCGACTACATCAAGAACATGATTACAGGAGCAGCCCAAATGGACGGTGCGATCCTCGTGGTTGCTGCAACTGATGGTCCTATGCCACAGACACGTGAGCACATCCTTCTTGCAAAGCAGGTTGGTGTTCCTCGAATCGTTGTGTTCCTTAACAAGTGTGACATGGTTGACGACGAAGAAATGATCATGCTTGTTGAAGAAGAAATCCGCGAACTCCTTACCAAGCAAGGGTTTGATGGCGTAAACACTCCAATTATCCGTGGTTCAGGCCTTAAGGCTTCTGAAGCTACTTCACTTGATGATCCATGGGCGCAGAAGGTGGTGGAGCTCATGACTGCTCTTGATACATGGATTCCACTCCCTGTACGTGAGACTGACAAGCCATTCCTTATGCCAGTTGAAGACATCTTCACTATTGAAGGTCGTGGAACTGTGGTAACAGGACGTATCGAGCGAGGTATCGTAAAGCTTAACGAAGAAATCGAAATCGTTGGTCTTAAGGATACAGCAAAGACTATCGTTACTGGTATTGAAATGTTCAACAAGTCACTTAACGAAGGACAGGCCGGAGACAACGCAGGTATCCTTATTCGTGGTATCAAGAAGGAAGATATTCTTCGTGGACAGGTGCTTGCAAAGCCAGGTTCAGTAAAGCCACACACAGACTTCGAGTGTGAAGTGTACATCCTTAAGAAAGAAGAAGGTGGACGACACACTCCTTTCCTTAATGGTTACAAGCCACAGTTCTACGTACGTACAACGGACGTTACTGGTGAAGTAACACTTGCTGCTGGAACTGAGATGGTTATGCCAGGAGATACAGTGAAGTTCACTGTTAAGCTTCTCGCACCGATCGCTCTTGAAGAGCAAGGACGTTTCGCTATCCGTGAGGGTGGCAAGACAGTTGGTGCCGGTGTTGTAACAAAGATCATCGCGTAAGACCTAACACAGTTCTTTTGAGAACTTGTACTTAAACACAATGGCAACAACAGCAACCAAAGCGAAGAAGACGACAACAAAGCAGTCTGAAGTTCAGAAGCTTCGTATTCGCGTTCGCGCATATGAAAGCAAAGTGCTCGACGCATCTGTTCGTCAGATCATCGACACGGCTCGACGCTTTGAAGCTACTATTCTTGGCCCGATTCCATTGCCTACGGAAATCAAGCGTTATACAGTAAACCGCGCAACATTCATTTACAAGAATGCTCGTGAGCAGTTTGAGATGCGTGTGCACAAGCGTCTTATCGACATCGTGAACCCAACTCCAAAGCTTATCGAAGCGCTTACTAACCTCTCACTTCCGTCCGGAGTAGATATCGACGTTAAGATGGCATAGATAGAAATAAGACTTTAGACATTAGACCTTAGATAATGCAAAGTCAGAATCACAACAGTATGAAATTCACACTAGCAACAAAACAGCACATGACCGAGTTCTTCGCAGAAGATGGTTCAGTTCACCCTGCGACAGTTCTTAAGGCAACGCCACTTATCGTGACAGCTCTTAAGACTACTGACAAGGATGGATATGAAGCTATCCAAGTAGGAACAGGTGAACAAAAGAAGGAACGCATCTCTAAGGCGCTCCTAGGTCACCTTAAGGGTTCGGCATTTGCTACGCTTAAGGAGTTTCGTACATCTCCGGGTGATCTTGCGGTTGGAGCAACGATTGCATGTGATATTTTCCAGAAGGGTGATGAAGTAACTATTTCGTCAATTTCAAAAGGAAAAGGTTTCCAAGGCGTTATGAAGCGTCATGGAATGCACGGAGGTTGGCATCAGCATGGACAGAAGCACTCAATGCGTGAAATCGGTTCTATCGGAGCAACAGGTCCACAGAGAGTGTTTAGAGGAAAGCGAATGGCAGGTCGTATGGGTTCTGATCGTGTTACACAAAAGCATGTTCAGGTACTTGATATAGACGTCGAGAATGGTCTTATCCTGATAAAAGGTGCTGTAGCTGGAAAGCGTGGCACTCTTGTAGAAATCAAAGGATAACTGAACGAACATGAAAGTAAACATTTATACAATTGAAGGAAAGGTTGGTAAGGCTCTCGAAGTTCCGGAGGCAATTTTCGGTGCGGAGTGGAATGCAGACCTTGTATCACAAGTTTTGTACTCTCAAGCATCAAATCGTCGCGCAGGTACTGCTCATACAAAAAACCGTGCAGAGGTTCGCGGTTCTCACAAGAAGCCATGGGCTCAGAAGGGTTCAGGTCGCGCTCGTCACGGTTCTGCACAGTCACCACTTTGGAAAGGAGGAGGTGTTACCTTTGGTCCACGAAACGAGAAGAACTACAAGAAGACTATTCCTCGTGGAATGAAGATCGCTGCACTCTATGCTCTTTTGTCTGCAAAGGTGCGCGAAGGAAAGGTGATCTTTGTTGATTCTCTCGACGAAACAACAGGAAAAACAAAGGCAGCAGATGCAATCATGAAGAATCTTTCATCGGTTGAAGGCTTCAAGACACTCTGCTACAAGAAGCCAAACAACGTGTACATGACAGTCAAGAAGGCAGGAGATGTCACTAAGCGTTCTTTCCGAAATCTTCCGTACATGACACTCCATAACATGGAGGACTTGAATCCGCTTGATATTGCCAACTCACGCTACCTCGTGATTGCAAATCCAGAGGAAACTATTAGCTACCTTTCTTCAAAGACAACTAAGTAAACACGTATGGCAACAAAGAAAACAACAACTGAAGAAAAGGTAGTAGCGCAAGCAAAGCTCATCATTGCGCCTCGTGTTACTGAGAAAGCTTCAATGCAATCAAATCAGAATGCTTTCACGTTTGTGGTTCGTCAGGATGCGACGAAGCTCTCTCTTCGTGATGAGATCAAGAAAGAGTACAAAGTGACTCCTCGTGCGATCAACATCACCAACATTCCTCGTCAGTGGACGTTTGTTCGTGGGAAAATCGGTCATGCTGCAGGATTCAAGAAGGCGGTAGTGTTCCTCAAGAAGGGGGATACCATCACTCTTTCGTAAGATTCAAGATGATATACAACAGACCACAGTAATTACAAAGACATGAAAAGCTATAAACCAACAACACCATCACGACGCAAGATGACCACGGTATCATACCGAGGTGTTATCACGACCAATGATCCATATAAGCCGCTCACTCGCGGATTCAAGCGTGGTGTAGGACGAAACGCCTTCGGACGTATCACATCTCCATACAAGGGGGCAGGACACAAGCGATCATACCGTGACATCGACTTCACGTACGACATCATGGATATCCCTGCAAAGGTGCAGACAGTTGAATACGATCCAAATCGATCAGGATTCATTGGTCTTGTTGCATACCGAAACGGTGCGAAGCGATACGTACTCCTTCCTAAGTCTATGAAGGTGGGAAGCATGTTTGTGGTATCTGAAAAGGCAGATCTTGAAGTTGGTAATCGCACGAAGCTATCGAGTATCCCAGTTGGTACATTTGTATACAATATCGAAGTAAAGCCTCGCGCTGGTGCAAAGCTCGTTCGTTCAGCTGGTGTGTACGCTCAAGTAGTTGCTCACGATAATGGATTTACTTCTATCAAGCTTCCTTCAACTGAAGTTCGAAAGGTGGTAGATACTTGTTTTGCTTCTATCGGTGAAGTTTCAAACGACGAGTATCGTCTTCGAAATCTCGGTAAAGCGGGAACTGCACGACACCTCGGTCGTCGTCCAAAGACTCGTGCTATGGCGAAAAACCCTGTGGATCACCCATACGGTGGAGGTGAAGGAGCGCAGCCTCGAGGTACACGTCGTCCAAAGACAAAATACGGTAAAACAACCGGCGGTCGAAAGACACGTAAATCAACAAAGTACTCAAACGTACACATTGTTTCAAGACGTGTTTCTCGTAAGAAGAAGTAGTCTTCATACCAGTACGAAAATAGTCTTTACTTTCAAGGAAAATCTGATATAATTAAACCCCATTACACGCCATGACACGATCAATGCACAAAGGTCCATACGTCGATCCACGAGTCCTCAAGAAGGTAGTTGGAAAGCGCCCTGAAGAAACAGGTGTCATTAAGACATGGATCAGACGAAGTGATATCTCTCCTGAAATGGTTGGATTTACCTTCGGTGTCTACAACGGAAAGACACACATTGAGGTTCTTGTTACTGAAGACATGGTTGGACACAAGCTTGGTGAATTTTCTCCAACTCGCAAGTTCATCCGCCACGGTGGAAAGATGCAGAAGGAAATTGACCAGAAGAAGAAGGAGTCAGAAATTTCAGCTGCGAAGACCGCTAAAGCAACAACTGACACCAAGAAGAAATAAGACCCTAATCACACAGTATGAAAGCTCAACTTAACAACTATCGCCAAGCTCCTCGTAAAGTACGTCTCATCACGTCACTTGTGCAGGGGAAGTCCGCAGTTCACGCTCAAGCTCTTTTGACGAACTTGATCAAGCGTGGGGCTCTTCCGATTAAGAAGCTTCTTGATTCTGCAGTAGCAAACGCAGGCGTACCTGCTTCAGAACTTGTTGTAAAATCTGCTCGTGTTGATAAGGGTGTTGTTATTAAGCGCTGGATGCCACGTGCTATGGGTCGAGCTTTTCCAATACACAAGCACACATCAAAAGTTGTGATCGAGCTTGCTAAGAAAGATACAAAATAATTCTATGACACACGTAGTACACCCATATTCACATCGTCTTGGTATCATCCGTGATTGGAAGTCACGCTGGTTCGGCAAGAAGAATAATTATGTTGATCATCTTCGTGCGGACGTGCTCGTACGTGCTTGGCTTACGAAGAAGCTTCGAGGTATGTACGTGTCACTTATTGAAATTGAACGTTCAGAGAAGCAGTATCGCATTATCCTCAACACATCTCGCCCGGGTATGATTATCGGACGAGGAGGGGATGGCATCGAAAAGATCAAGCTTGCCCTTAAAAAGGAGATGGCGCGTCTTAAGATTCTCGTTCCACAGGATGTGAAGCTCGATATTGTTGAAGTGACTTCACCAGAAGCAGATGCTGCTATCGTTGCTGCGATGGTTGTTGAAGGAATTGAGAAGCGTCTTCCGTTCCGTCGAGTGCTTAAGATGACGATTGAAAAGGTGATGGCGAACCGTGATGTGAAGGGTGCTCGTATTGCAGTGTCTGGTCGTCTTGGTGGTGCTGAAATGGCACGCCGAGAACAGATCAAGCGTGGAGGTATTCCTCTTCAGACATTGCGAGCCGATATTGATTTCGCCCGAGATAAGGCGTACATGACCTACGGTGTGATCGGTATCAAGGTGTGGATTTACCGAGGTATGAAGTTTGACGCTAAGAAAGAAACTAAGTAAACCAGTATGTTATTCCCAAAGAAAGTAAAACACCGAAAATGGCAGACAGCGCGACTCTCACCAGAGAAGCTCGCCCGTCCTGAGACTCGTGGCATCACGGTAGCGTTTGGTTCATTTGGTCTTAAGGCAGAAACACCAGCTCGCGTGGCTGCAAATCAGATTGAATCTGCTCGTCGTGCTATGACGCGTCATGCTGGTAAAACAGCAAAGGTGTGGATTCGTATTTTCCCAGACCGTCCCGTCACTAAGAAAGCAGCAGAAGTTCCGATGGGTAAGGGTAAAGGAGATCCGGATCGATACGTATTTGAGGTACGACCAGGACGAGTGATTTTTGAAGTGGATGGTATTCCTGAAGCGCAAGCGCGTGAAGCGTTGCGAAAGGCGGGAACTAAACTTCCTATTAAGACTCGCATCGTCGCTCGATAACTATATTATGACAAACAACACTATTACAGTAAAAAAGAAGCTCTCAGGCAAGGTGGTTTCCGACAAAATGGATAAGACCATTGTCGTAAACGTTACTCGCTATGTCGCACACAAGAAGTATGGAAAGTACTTCAAGATTGACAAGCGTTACAAGGCTCATGATGAGAATAACGAATACAAGACAGGGGATGTCGTTATCATCGAAGAGTCTCGCCCTCTTTCAAAAGACAAGCACTTCGTTGTGGTTGGAAAGAAGTAATCACAGCTACTTATTATTACCTTAATTGCACTACTATGATCCAAGCAGGAACAAACGTAATCATCACCGATAACTCAGGCGCGAAGCGTGGCCGCGTGTTTAAGGTGCTTGGCGGATCTAAGCGTCGCTATGCTTCTATTGGAGACATGGTAGTACTTTCTGTTAAGGTTGCTGAACCTCGCAAGCAAACAAAGAAGAAGGACGTGGTATACGGTGTTGTTGTTCGTACGACGAAGCAGATTCGCCGAAAGGACGGTTCATATATTTCATTTGATGATAACGCTGTTGTACTCGTCGACAAGACAAAGAAAGAACCGAAAGCTGGTCGTGTCTTCGGTCCAGTACCTCGAGAGCTTTCAGAAAAGGGTATCGACGGATTTAAGAAGATTGCATCTCTTGCACCTGAGATCATTTAGACACCACACACTAGGCTTTAGATAATACAAATACCATGCACGTAAAAAAAGGAGACAAAGTAATAGTGATCGCAGGTAAGGAGAAAGGAAAGACTTCTACGATAGTTCGTGTTCTTAAAGAAGAAGGACGCGTCGTTTTGGATGGACTCAACATGATGAAGAAGTCCACTCGCCCAAAGAAAGCAGGTGAGAAGGGGGGTATCATTTCAATTGCGATGCCGCTTGATGCTTCAAACGTGAAGCTTGCAGATAAGAAAAAGAAATAAATAACCATGTGTATGAAAAACCCGAGCATCTGCTCGGGTTTTTCATACACAGCACGCACCCTCATTTCGTACTATACTAGAAAGTATGAAAAAATATATCAGCCTTTTTCTCATCACACTCTTTCCACTATCGCTTGCATCAGCTGCTCAGAACTTCAATGTATGTTTATCGCTTCCGACACCACTTGTTCGTGGACAGCAATCCGGAGATGTTCTTTCTCTTCAGCAATTTCTTGTCGCAAAAGGTTTTTTGGATGTTACTCCTACGGGATATTTTGGGCAGAAGACCTACATTGCTGTTGCTGAGTATCAAGCAAAACTTGGACTTGAACAGGTGGGGCAGGTGGGACCACTGACAAGTGCTGCGATCCGACAGGAGACCTGTTCTGGCGCATCGTTTGGCGGAGCGACGGTGGCGCCTCAAACGGCGTCTGTCATCCCATCCCTTACTTCTATTCCTGAGACACCGGTAGGAGGAGATGCAATCAGTGTGCTGTTCTATAGTTCAGCTGGCGCAATTCAGACTGACAATGTGGTGGCGTATTGTGGCGACCCTTCGTCTATCGATATGTTGCCTACAAACAAAGCGGTCATGTCAGGGGACAGCTTCCTGTTGTCTCGAAGTAAATGCGTTGCCCGAGGAGGTAAATTATGGGTACCGTCGTCAGTAAACTGTGGTGTGGGAGAGATAGCAGATACGAAACGCGATGCACCATTTACTATTGAGTCAGGGAAGGATATATACGAGTTTCGTTGTGTGAAAGCACCAGCATCCCTTGGCACGATTTTAAGTGATCCCCTTAACCCGGTATCTACAACAACCATTCAGGTGCCTATTTCACCATCATCATACACAGGGCCTGTGTATGGAGCAGGTGTCTACGGTATTCCTGGAAACCAACCTGTCACGTACTCATGGGTTGTCTACGCTGGATCTTCGCTTGGTCAACAGTCTGCGACAAATTTAGGATTCCAAGAGCCCACAACACCATGTACATCTGCAAACGCAGGGGTGAGCTATTATCTTGGGACAAGTTCATCTGGACAACAAGTAGTTGCTACATGTAATCCTTCAGATCAGGCAGTCACAAACTTCGGAACTGTAAACGAAACTACGGTTAACGCGCCGTCATCTCAACAAGCAAGTTCATCTACGTATGTTCGTGGGACATTTACAAGTGAGAAGGGTGAGACGGTTGAATGGGCCTGTGGTGCTGCAACTGATCCTGCCCCAAGTGATGCGAGCGGATGGGTTCCTCAAACAAGCGGTTGCTATCATCGCGTTGTGCAGTAAAGGTAGTCCATTCCGTTTTTTGTTGATTTGTGCATTACATGCAGAAGGCGTATGATGGTGGAAGATTTTTGTTCGTAAACTTTACCCCCGGCAAGGGGAGAGGGGAAACATCGTGATCTTTTCATCGCTTCTCAGGAGTTATCGCAAGGACGTGATTCTGTACTTGGATGGATACCTTCGTCATCTCAGTGCGGCTCAGCCAAACCAACAGCTTGTGGAACTGTCACTTCACAATATGTTCCGCCTCATGGAACAGTGGAAGTATGACTATTCCAGCCTCCCCAGAGGTTCGAGGGAGTTCTATGACCCGGGGATTGACAAAGAGGAGGCAGAGGAGGTTTATCAGGTCATGGACCAGGTTTTTGCGAAGGTCTTTCCACATTGCTCTGGACTGTCTCGCCAAGAAGCAGCCGAGCAGATTCAGGCGCTTCTCCGTACCGCATATGATGAGCTCAAGTGCGGCAAGTTTGGGGCTTCGACGCACACCCAAAGCCTCATTTCCTTCATGAAAGAGCTCAAAGAGTCTCTTGAGTCAACTCCCTCCTGAAAGGGTTCAAGTTGGCCAAGTAGCTCGCACAAGGCGCCTTTAAGGGCGCCTTTTCATATGGGAACTTTTGTGGTAGAGTGGAGGTCTACTACTAAATAAGAGAGCGACGTATAACGTTTTGTAGGATTATTCCAAAGAAACCAATCGTGCTCCAAAAAGATATGGCAAAAAATACATTTGTTGGTGTACAAGAGATAGAGAAGGCTTCATTTGAAAAGCTTGCAAAGCAGTTTGGGTATAAGAACAGAATGGCAGCGCCACACCTTGTAAAGGTGACGGTTTCTGTCGCGACTGGATCTGCGATGAAGCGTGACCGAAAGTTCAACGACCTCGTTGTTGACCGTCTCGCAAAGATTACTGGACAGAAGCCAACGGTTCGTAAGGCAAAGATGTCAGTCGCTTCATTTAAGACTCGTGAAGGGGACCCAATCGGTGTAGCTGTGACACTTCGCGGTGCGCGCATGTTTGGATTCTTGGATAAAGTGTTCAACGTAGCACTTCCTCGAACAAAAGACTTCCGTGGTGTGAATCGTACCTCAGTCGACGATATCGGAAACATGACGTTTGGTATCAAGGAACATACTATTTTCCCTGAAATCAAAGACGAAGAACTAAAGGACGTGTTCGGTATGGCCATCACCATGGGAACTACAGCCAAGACAAAGGAAGAGGCGACTGCATTCTTTGAGCTTATCGGTGTGCCGTTTAAGAAGGCGTAGTAATTACAGCCCTTAGACATTAGACTTTAGCTATAAAGTTCAACAGAGGCCAGCCCGTAGGGTTGGCTTTTGTGCTCCCCTGTACACAACACATAACCCGGTCTTGTTTGTTTATTTATAATGAGCGTAGTAGTATTTAGCCTAGCGGTTGTTTATTTAAACTTCGAGGAGTCTTCCGTGATCGACGTCCAGAACTATTGCCACTTGATTGGCATGCGGTGGTATATGATGTCTGAGCACCAGCGAAACGATGCCTACTCCCTTGTGTGTGTGTGATCTTCAATCCACACACACGCTCTCAAGCGCTCGAATTGCTGCCTGGCAGTGATCTGCAAGCTCTCGACGCCTGGATCAAAGAAGTAACGGAAGGCCATGAAAGGTGTTACCAGATAGCAAGGGAGGGGTACGAAAGGTGGAAGGAGATGTCGCAGAGTACTCCCCGAAGACCTTTGCCAGGGCTCTCGATTCCTGGTGGATCAGGAACGCATCATCATGCGTCTGAGTACAAATCGACTTCCGGGCCCATTCCTTCTATCCGTCGTCGCGTCGGCTGATACCTCTAAGGTAGAAAATGACTAACACATCTTTCTCCTTAGAACAGAGGCTGTCTCGAATCCTTGAAGGAGTCGAGATCATCTCCGAACGGGTGGGGGCTATTGCGGATCGGTTAGACGCAGCAGATCGCAGGCTTGAGCTCCTGTCTATCCGGGCAGGACAGATGGATAGCAGGGTTCACACCTCAGCCGTCCTTCAACAGTCTCCCTGCGTTCAGCTGGCACAGCGAATAGTTGTGTGTGAGGCATATACCACACCGTGGTTCAACCCCTGAAAACGCGCCGAAAGGCGCGTTTTATTAATATAGTGAGGCTCTTGACAGTATCTTAAAAATAGTGTAGGATTGGGCCTATGAAAACAGGAATGATAAAAAGCCTTATGGCGTTAGGATTTTTTGGAATCCTTACCACATCGGCACAGGCGGCCTATTTTGACACGGCACCTGCGAACCGATGTGATGTAGAAATTACTCGCACCCTTCAAACAGGGTCTGAAGGTGTTGAAGTTGTTGTACTGCAGAACTTCCTTAACAGGGCAGGGCTTCTTGCTGCTACGCCAAATGGTCACTATGGCCCTTCGACAACAGCTGCTGTCCGCGCATTTCAGTATCAAAACTATATTCCAGCAATAGGAACCGTAGGCCCAACAACTCGCAATGCTATCAATGAGCGTATGTGTGATACAAACCTCGATACATACTCATACGACACTGACTATCAGTACGGATACGTAACAGGTGTCACTCGAGTGGATGCATATGATCCATATGTGAAGGTTATCAGTCCTGTCACTGTAAACCCTCAGGTCTATACAAATCCACAAACAGTTCTTACTGGTTCAAACTACACAACAACAAACGTTGTCGTTTCAAATGGTACTGTTGTACCACCTGTTACTTCTCCTGCAACAAGTGCCGGCATCGCAAGCACAAATGTTATCTATTCTCCTTCTATCGGCTACACCTACGGTATCACTCCTGCCCCAGGCACGCTTACCATTACAACGCCATCACCAAACGCGACGTATCGAGAAGGTGATGTAGTAAACATGGCGTGGGCAACAAGTAATATTTCTGCAAATGGATATACTATTTTGCTTGAAAACACTTCTACTAACCAGTCTCGCATAGTGACGACAACCACTGGAAACACAGTATCATTTACCCTTACTAAGGATGTACTTGATGCGGTGTGTGGCGGTACATGTACGAATCCAAACTACAATACAGGATACCAAGGTACATTTCGTTTCGTGGTAACAACACCACTTCGTGACATTGCTGGAAACGTGAGCACGTTTCGTGCTGCGGTGTACCCGGTGACGATTATCCGTCCGTATGCAAACTTCGGAACAGTTAGCATCACAAGCTCGAAGACACCAGTGAACAACGGCGAACTATTCAAACTCTACGTCAACATTCCCACTGGCGCCTCATGGGATGCTACTCTCTACGGACAGTATTCATTTAAGATCCGCGCAAATTGTGTAGCTGGCGTTACAACAAGTATCGCAGGTGTGCAGTGTGGCCAGGATTTCGCTATCCCATTTGCTCCGACATACTTCCAGTCAGAAATTCCTGCAATGGTTGGAAACTCAACATGGTATCCACAAAATGTAACCTTTACCCTCACGGTAACAAATCTCCAAGGACAAGTACTTGGAACATCAGACACAGTGGTCCGTGTAAACGGTTCTCCATTTAATTGGTAAACCCACACATAACAAAACACTCCCGCATACATGTGGGAGTGTTTTGTTATTTATGAAGTGTGTGATCGAACCAAGAACATGATGCATGTAACGGTTCCCATCAGAAGTGCGCCCCACAAACTGTCCACGATAGTGAGTGACCATGAGTATCCTTTCAAGGTTGCAAGGTTGGTGAGATCATAAAATCCGTACATAAGAAAGCCAAGCAATGCTCCGTACAGTGTCGCTTGTCCTAAGCTTGTTGTCCAAGAAAGCACAAATACCCAAAGCGATACAATTCCTAAAGCATAGACAAGCGGAACTGCTGGCAGATAGGGGACAAGTGCGCCGTTTTCGATCGTCACGTGCGCAGCAAGCTTTTCTAGGTAGAATGATTTTGCAATTTTAGCAAGCCACAAGTAATCAAGTGCTATAAACGTACCAACTCCGGCGAGTGTTGAAAGAATGATTGAAAGCATGCAGAAAGTGTATCACAGGGATACGGCATGAGGTTGGAGGTGTCGAGCATGTCTTTGCTGGAAGAAAGGATGTTCCTCCACCCCTTTTCTTTTTGTTCTTTTTGTGGTATCATTGCGAAACCGTTTGTAATCCGTTTGTGTACGCAAGGTAGAGAAACTTTGCGCAGATAAACGCGATATTCAGACGGCTAAACTACTATACACACAATGGCAAAAACATCAGTTATTGCTCGAAGTCGTAAGACTCCTAAATTTAGCACCCGAAAGGTTGCACGTTGCTTCAAATGTGGTCGAAAGCACGGTTTTATGCGAGATTTCGGTTTGTGCCGCGTTTGCTTCCGTGAACTTGCAAACGAGGGTATGATCCCGGGAATCAAGAAGGCTTCGTGGTAATCAAATAAACAACTATGGATCCAATCGCTAACATGCTCGTCGCGATCAAAAACGCGGGCTCAGTAAAGAAGGCAAGTGTCGTCGTTCCTCATTCAAAGATGAAGGAAGCGATCGCCTCACTTCTTAAAGAGGAGGGGTATATCAAGACATATACAGTGGAAGGGGATGTGAAGAAGACACTTGAGATTGTCCTTGAATACAAGAACAATACTCCTCGTGTTACGGACGTTAAGCGTGTCTCTAAGTCCTCAAAGCGTATCTATACAGGAGTGAAAGATATTGCTCCGGTGAAGTATGGTCACGGACTATGTGTTCTTTCTACTCCGAAAGGGGTGATGACAGACAAGCTCGCCCGCAAGGAAATGGTCGGTGGTGAGATATTATTTACAATTTGGTAACACTAAACGTATGAGCAGAATTGGAAAGCAACAAATCAGTATTCCAGCAGGTGTCGAAGTACAATTCGATGCCCATGCTGTACGTGTGAAGGGTCCGAAGGGCGAGCTTACGCGCGCTGTTCGCGACGAAATCGTGTTCAAGAACGAAAACGGGATTCTCACGTCAGAGCCTCGCCGTAACGATAAGTTCTCTCGGTCACTGTGGGGAACCTACATGTCTCATGTGAAAAACATGATCACAGGTGTCGTTACACCGTTTGAAAAGAAACTTCTTGTGGAAGGAGTTGGATTCAAGTGGGACGTGAAGGGACAAGATCTTAATCTTTCTCTCGGGTTCTCGCATCCTATTGTTATGAAGATCCCAGAAGGTCTCACCGTAACAGCAGAAAAGGGAGCGCTCACTATCGTTGGGTCAGACAAAGAGGCAGTTGGTCTCTTTGCAAACAAAGTACGCCAGTTGAAGAAGCCTGAACCGTACAAGGGTAAGGGTATTCGTTACAGTACTGAAGTTATTCGTCGTAAGCAGGGCAAGAAGTCCGCATAATCTGTATC
>JBDKFI010000016.1:0-12503 GCA_039798825.1 Candidatus Parcubacteria bacterium
TTTCGCTCTTGCCGAAAGCTATCCAGATCTTAAGTCAAATCAAAACTTCATGTCGCTTCAAAGTGAGCTTTCAGATACTGAAAATAAAATTCAGTCTGCTCGTCGCTTCTACAATAGTGTTGTGGGTGATTACAACACAAAGATTCAGACGGTACCTACGAACATCTTTGCTACAACATTTAATTTCACAGAAGAAGAATTCTTTGAACTGGAAGCTGGTGAAGAAGTTGCTCGCAATCCTGTTGAAGTAAAATTCTAGTGCTTGGAATCGGCATGTATCTAATGTCTATTGTCTAAAGTCTCTTGTCTATTATTATGGCTTCTCTCTACTCCCATCAAACATCAAACATACGAAAGACCTGGGTACTTCTCACGGGCTTCCTCGTGTTTATCATTGTCATAGGGTTTTCTTTGTCATTTATCTATGGCAATCCGAATCTGTTATACATTGCACTTGTTGTGAGTCTTGGTATGAATTTCTTTGCATACTGGTTTTCAGACAAGCTCGTGCTTTCAATGGCTCACGCAACTCCGATTGAGTCTAGGGAACAGTACCCAGAGCTGTGGAACACCATGGAGAATCTCTGCATTACTGCAGGGCTTCCTATGCCAAAGCTCTACATCATCGATGATCCAGCACCAAATGCGTTTGCTACAGGTCGCGATAAGGAGCATGCGGTGGTTGCAGTAACAACGGGACTTCTTCCGCTTCTCACAAAGTCAGAGCTGGAAGGTGTGCTTGCTCACGAACTCGCACATATCGGAAACAGAGACATGTTAGTGGGTACGATTGTAGTCGTGTTTGCCGGACTTATTTCATTTGTTGCTGATTTTGCGCTTCGAGCATCGATGTTTGGTGGGGGAAGCGATGAAAAGAAAAATCCCTTTTTCCTCGTGCTTGGAATACTTGCGATTATACTTGCGCCGATTGCTGCAACTATTATCAAACTTGCAGTCTCTCGAGAGCGTGAGTACTTAGCGGACGCAACAGGGGCTCTCATTACACGTTACCCAGAAGGGCTTGCATCAGCGCTTCAAAAGATAGCAAGTTTCCATCAGCCGATGCGTGTGCAGCATAACGCGATTGCTCACCTTTTTATTTCTGACCCCTCTGGTGTGAATGATGAATCAGAGATGAGAGAGCACGAAAGAGTCTCGTGGATTACGAAATTGTTCATGACACACCCTCCAGTTGCAGACCGTGTCGAGCGACTGCTTGGAAAGCGTGAGCTATAGTCATGTCATGTGGTAGAATACAGATCGACGCACACCATAGGGGTGTGCGATTGATTTCATTGCTCTTTCATAGAGGGTTCGCATAGCGGTCTAGTGCACCACCTTGGAAAGGTGGCAAGGTGAATAGCCTTCGGGGGTTCGAATCCCCCACCCTCTGCAACGAACGAAGTGAGTGCTGGGTGAAAAAGCCAACTGCTTGGCTTTTGTGGGGATTCGAATAGGGTGAGAAGTGAGCCAATCTCACTTCGCAAGGCCGGAGAACGGACGGTTCGAGGCAGGGTCGAAACATTTTTCAGTAGAAAAATAGTTTTGACTGCGAATCTGTTTCGAGTAAAGTGACGAAGTTTGGTGACCGAACCCCACTCTCTGCTAAAATAATGTTTTTTCCTATAGACGGTCACCAATCTATAAGATATGATTATTAGTATGAGTGTATTCTCTATCAAAAATCTAGCAGTGTTTCTTTTCTCTTTTGTTATTTTTTGTTCTATTTCACCACTTGCTCATGGAGCGTTGTATGCACCAGGACAAACACTCGATCCTTCTTGTCTTCCAACAGATAGTAATTGTGGCATTAGTACCCTAGTAGGGTCTGGTATAGCTGGCCAGGTTTCATACTATGCATCGTCCGGTAACATACTTACCGCGACTTCATCTATATTTATCCTTTCAACAGGAAACGTCGGGATAGGTACAACAACTCCTTCTGCTAAGTTGTCTGTAGCAGGGTCACTTCTCGCAGAATACCTGTCTACTTCGTCCTCTACAGCAACGACAACTATTGCAGGCGGCTTGAGTGCTGGCGGTGTAAACGGCCTCAATATGTTTACAGATGGGAAAATAAGTATAGGAACATCTACACCAAAAGATCCTTTTTATTTTGTAACTTCTGTATCTTCAAGTGTTGGCGCTCAAAACCCTATCGCAAGCTTTGTTAATAGTGCTTCATCTACAGTGTGTGGTCTTGATGACTACTGTAACGAAGCGCATCTAGGTCTTATTTCTCAACGTAGTGCGGTATCGACAACCGCCGATGCACATAGAAGATATATTAAATTTGGTTCCGAGTATCAGGGCGGCTCGAGAGATTTTGATTGGTATATGGGTGCGAATGCTCAGCATAGATTTATTATCTATAGTGGTATAGATAATGTGCATTTTTTCAAAGCTGATGCAAATGGCGATACGTATCTTAATAGTGGACTCGGCTCAACAAAAGTAAATATCAACCTTAACGATGGAGGTACGGGAGGGCTTGCTGTTTATGACGGTTCTTCAACAGCAGTATTTGCTGTCTCTGGAACAGGTGAAACTTCTATTGGTGGTGGTGGTGTTACAGCAAATCAAGGACTTACTATTAATGAATTCAGTAACTCTATTCGTTCTAAGTACTCAGCGGGACCAACCATTAATCTAGTTCGTACGGACGCAGATGCTACCGTTACAAATAATAATTTGCTAGGACGTATTAACTTTAAAGGAGTAGACTCAACAGAGGATAGTGGCGGCGCTATCGAAGCATATGCAGACGGTACATGGCTTTCAAATGACACACCTGGTCGACTAACCCTGTCTACTGTTCCTTCAGGGAGTGATGTGCTAACAGAGCGTATGCGTATAACGAGTGCTGGGAACATTGGTGTTGGGACAACCACACCAGGTGCTCGTCTTTCGATTACGCAGTCAGCAAACACATCTGCGGGTGGATTTATGATCGCTGAAACAGGTAACACAGATTTTCGATCTATTTTTGTTGATACGAGCGGGGTAACAAGTTTTTATGGTGGAGATACTGCCGGCACCTTAAATACTGCCACATTGAATGCGGCAGGCGCTTGGATCAATGCTTCCGATAGAACATATAAGGAAAACATTGTGGATGTCCAGTACGGTCTCGACACTCTTCTTAAAATGCAACCAAGACGATACGATATGAAGGGAACACACTTGCCACAAATAGGATTCATTGCTCAAGAACTAAAAGAACTTGTGCCAGAAGTGGTTGATGGAGAAGAGGGTAGAATGGGTATTTCATATGGTAACTTAGTTGCGGTTGTAGTGAAAGCTGTTCAAGAGCTTTCAGATAAGGTCTCTAACCTTTCTAATGCTATTTCAACGGTAACGCTTCAGGCTGTCAAGGGTAATTTTAGTGAAAAAATTTGCGTTGGTGCAACGTGTCTTGATGAATCACAGCTCAAAGCAATTATCGATGCTTCTCATAACCAAGAGGTTGTTTCATCGCCCCAACACAGTAACGATGATGTTCTTTCATCTGAGTCAGAGAATGGAGAAGGTATTGGTAACACAGGTGAAACTTCTGAGCAAGATACAGCTTCATCTACGGACGAACGTTTTGAAAACACACAAGATCCAATTACAATTGAACAATAGTATGAAATTATCTTCTCAACCAAAAAAATATGTTCGTAAAGCTCTTGTTGTTATAGGTATTATTTTAGTAGCCTCTAGTATTTTCTTTCTTGGTCGGCAGAGTGTCTATTACTTTAATCAACAAATAACAACAGAACAACGAGCTGCTATGATTATAAGTGATGTTGGTGAGCTTATACATCTTCCTCAGGATGAGATACCTCAGGTGGCCGGTATTACTGATGCTGGGGCTTTAAAACAGACGCAGCCATTTCTTGTTGACGCTGAGGATAACGATATTTTAATAATTTACTCTCAAGCAAAAATAGCTATTTTGTATAGACCTTCGGAGCACAAACTTGTTTCCGTTGGACCTGTTATAAGTAATCCTAAAGATGAGGGCACTTTATCGGATAAAGAAAGTATAAGCAATTCAGGTGAACAAAAACATGCGACATCTTCTCAGGAGTAGTTTTGTTTTCTCGGTATTGTGTATCTTAGTAATGCCAGCTTTTGCTGCGAATATTGATAGTAGTAAAAAATACGGTTGGAGTGATGTTGGTGGGTGGGTTAACTTTTCTCCAACAAATGGAGGTGTGAACGTCAACGATTCAACTCTTACAGGTTATGCGTGGGCACAGAATACTGGATGGATTGCACTTGACACTACACAAAGCGGTGTTACAAACGATGGACAAGGAAATCTTGGTGGTTTCGCCTGGAGTCAGGCGGAAGGTTGGCTTTCTTTTTCTGGAGTAACTATTGACAGTGATGGATATTTCCACGGAAGCGCTGTTGGTGCTAGCTCAACAATCACGTTTGACTGTGCAAACTGTTCTGTTCAAACAAGTTGGAGAAGACCTGCTTCAACTGGTAGTTTTAGTAGTGGAGGGTCGTGGTTTTTATACGATACGTATTCTGGCAGCACGACCGTACCTTCTACTGTCTCTGTGTTTTTGGATTCTCCGATCGTACAAACGGTTGCGCGTATCTTTTCAAGAAAAAGTGATAGCGCTAATAGTGGTTTGCGTCCACCAAGATCGTCCGCACCAACGACCTCTATTGTTTCTACTGTTGGAAAGTCTGCTTTGGTAACAAACGGTCAGGGTGTTTCATCAGAAGTAAAAGAAGGAAGCGCTACTTCACAAGAAAGTAATAAACCTTTATTTAAAAAAGTGTTCTTGGGCTTTGCTGGTGTCGTTTTTTTGTTAGTAGTATTTCGGTTTATTGTAGTATTTTTATAGATGTAATTCCAAGAGAGTAAGTGTGGTATAGTAGATAGATGAATACAAAGTATGAACTTCTGATCAGTATTACAAAGCAAAACCTGTCTGCACTGCTACGGATTTTGGATAAAGCACAATCCCATGTGCAAGTAAAAGGGATAGAAGAAAGCGTTCTACTTTCTGCGCGTCTCTATCCAGATATGATGGACCTCACGAAGCAAATCCAGGTGGCAACTGACTACGGCCGTAAAGATCTTGCATACCTTGCCGGTAAAGAACCAGTAAAGATGGAAGATACTGAAACAACCATTACTCAACTCAAAGAGCGTGTGCAGAAGTCACTCGATATTGTCGATACCTTTTCGCCAGAAGATTTCACGGATGCGGACACTCGCAAGGTGAAGCTTGCGTGGTTTGGTGAGAGCTACATGTTTGGAAAGGATTTTGTTGAGCAATTTGGTGTCTCTAATTTTCTTTTTCATGTTGTAACTGCATACGATATCTTGCGCAGTCAAGGTGTCGAGATTGGAAAGGCAGATTTTATCGGTGAAATGTCTATGTATACTGATGCGTCATAAGAAGTATGAAAAACGCTATAACAATAGAAAATCTAAAAAAGACCTATAACGACAAGAAAGCTCCCAAGAAAGTCATACATGGGCTTAGCCTTGAGGTTCCTAAGGGGCAATTTTTTGGACTACTTGGTCCAAATGGAGCAGGAAAGACGACTACGATTAGTTGTATTACTGGCATTACATCTCCGAGTGATGGAACCATTTTGGTGATGGGTCGTGACGTTGTGAGTGACTACCGCGCAGCACGAGCACGTGTTGGGCTTTCACCACAAGAGTTTAATATCGACATCTTTCAAACAGTCGACGAGATTTTAGATTATCAGGCCGGGTTTTTCGGTATCGTTGGAAAAGAAATGAAAGCGCGAAGAGAAGAGATGCTTGATACGTTTGATCTTCAGTCTCATCGAGAAAAGAAATTTCAGTTTCTCTCTGGTGGACTCAAGCGTCGTGCAATGCTTGCAAAAGCGATGATGCACGATCCTGATATTCTTATTTTGGACGAACCAACAGCAGGAGTGGATGTGGAGACACGTCAAGCGCTCTGGAAGTTTTTGCGAGAACTACATGCGCGAGGAAAAACTATTCTGCTTACGTCTCATTATCTCGAAGAGGTAGAGGCGCTCTGTGAACGTGTGGCAATTATCAAAGATGGGAATATTCTCATTGACGACAGTGTTGCAACACTTACGAAAGATAAGAGTTTGGAAAAAGTGTACTTAGAGGCAGTGGGACATGTGGTGTAACAATCTATGAAAACAACTATCTCTACATTTAATTGGGCAGGATTCTACACATTGGTGCGACGTGAAGTGGGGCGGACAAAGCGTGTCATTGGACAAGCGATTATCACACCACTTGTGACTGCATCACTCTACATCTTTGTATTTGGATACGTGATCGGAAGTAAGATTGAGCTTATTCAGGGGATCAAGTACATCAGTTTCGTATTTCCTGGAGTGTTTACGATGAACCTTGTTATGGCTGTATTTTCTGCGACTTCGTTTTCTATCTTCTTTATGAAGTTTCAAAAGACGATTGAAGATATGCTCACACTACCGCTCTCCTATGTAGAGCTCGTTATCTCACTCATATTTGGTGGTATTGTTCGGGCGATTGGTATTTCAATTGCTCTCGCAATCGTGGGATTACTCTTCGGTGTGAACGATCTCGCGCACCCCCTCACACTTTTCGGATACGTCCTCTTGGCAAGTATCCTGTTTGGGCTTCTCGGTGTGGTTGCTGGTATTTGGGCAGATAACAACTTTGAGAAATTTGGTTTTGTGACGAATTTTATCCTCACACCACTTAGCTTCTTGGGAGGTGCTTTCTACTCAATCACCATGCTTCCTGAGAAGTGGCAATTCCTCGTGCATCTCAATCCAATATTTTACGTCGTTGATGGTATACGGTATTCACTCACAGGATATCATGAGGCGTCACTCCTGCTCGGAGCCTCCGTGCTAGCAGGACTTTCCTTCGTTGTACTCCTTGTCTGTATCTGGATATTTACGACTGGATGGAAATTGCGTGCATAAGAAGTTTCTTGTTTTTGCATTCCAGCGTTTATACTACTGTGTAATGATACCTTTTTGGCGTGATGTATTTTCTCTTAAGCATGAATGGAGACTTGCGGGGTATGCTCTCTTTTGTGTTGTCTCAGCATTTTTGCTTTCCTACGCGTCGCGTGACTTAGGTCTCCTGGTGTTTAAGCACATTGCACAGAAGGGTGAGGTTGAGCTTCAATCTGCGCTACACGATGAGCAGGTACATCTTCTTAATCAGATAGAAGTTTTGAGTACAAGAAAAGGTTTACAGGAGTCTATTCTTCTAGGCGACGGAGCTGCTCTCTCTTCGTTACTTCAAAAGTTGCAACAAGAAACAGGGCTGAGTTCGCTCGTTGTTTCTGACAAACAAGGGGTCTCCTTTTCAAGAAGTCGTATATCTTCTGACCTCGGTGACAATCTTTTTTTGACGTCATTACTTGGAAGAATTGTTTCAAGAGATGTTTCTGCTGTTGCATATACACCTGGTCGCAACTTTCCGCTCACACTCGCAGCAGGTGTTCCTTTTCAAAAAGGGTCACATGAAGAAGGTGCTTTGTTTGGAGGGTACTGGTTTGACGACGTGTACGCAAAATCCCTTAAAGATAAATACTTCTCTTATGATCAAGAGGTTATTTTGTATGCAAAAGAAGATGGAGTAACAGGCGATAGCCTGGATGATGTAGAGTCGAAACAGCTTTTTAGAGCGTACCTCAACCACGCATCTTCATATATTAAAGACGGGAAGTCAGGAGATGTAATCAGTTTCAAGGGTAATGATTATGTAATCACTAATCATATTTTGTTCGGTGAGTATGATTCGATAGGTGGAATATTACTTTTGAAACGACTACCACTTTCTATTTTTTGGAGAAGCTTATTAGCATCTCTTGTGGTGACTGTTGTCTTTCTGATGGGCGCCCTTGCTATTGAGAGGATAACGGTACGTCGAATTATTGCCCCACACAAGCGATTAAGTCTTTTGTTTCTGGGCACGCTTTCGTTAGTTGTCTTTTTTGCTTCTTGGTCTGGAATCTACTTCCATGCCGTTCGAATCGTTGACAGATTGGATGAACCAAAATTTAGTATTTACAATTCTATCTTAAGAATTAGACCACAGTCAGGTGTTTTTGCTGTTGGCTACCCACAGCGGGTTTCCATTATTGTTCGCTCAGGCGGAGAAGCGTTAAATACTGTTGACGCGACACTTAAGTACGACCCAGCTGTTGTTGATGTTACAGAAATACAAACAGAGCGTTCTATTTGCCCGGAAGAGTTTTTTATTGAAAAAACCATAGACTCGCAGGAAGGGTTGGTTCACATTATCTGTGGCATCCCAGGTGAAGGATTTACTGATGTGCGTGGAATAGTTGCAGATATTGTCGTGGTGCCAAAAGTTGCCGGGGAGTCCTCTGTAACCTTCGATGAAGGCACACAGGTGTTGGCAAGTGACGGGCTTGGAAGTAATGTTCTTCGCTCTGTTTCTGGTGCGTATTATCGTTCTTTTGTTAAGACTGATGATAAGACTTTTTCTAATACTAGCTATGTCATACCGTTTTCGTCAACACATGAAAATAGTACTCGATGGTACCCCTCTCGACAGGTACGCATCAAGTGGACTTCAATAGAGGGCGCAGAGTATGTATACGAGTTTAGTGAAAATGCATCCTCAACAATAACGTCCCCGAAAGTGACAACAGGGGACACAGTAACAGTACAGGCTCCAGCTGATGGTGTTTACTATTTTAAAGTCGCACCTCGCAAAAATGGTGTACAAGGAAAAGTGTCAGTTCTTATGGTAAAAATTGATACGACTTCGCCACACACCCCCGTTATTCGAGTCAGCGATACCTCTGTAAAAGCGGATGAAGTGGTTCGTTTCGAGTTGAGTTCTGAAGATGCGTTAAGTGGTGTCCAGTCTAATTTTTATGTCAGCATCAATGGAAGTGTTTATCTTCCTGGACCATCTCGATTATTCATCCCCTTTAAAACACCCGGTGTATATCAGGTTAATGTTCGTGTCTTTGATAATGCAGAAAATTACTCCGATGCAACGGTAAATGTTACTGTTAAAAAGGAATAGTATGCATGTAGTTGTTCTGGATAATATACGAAGTGTGTACAATGTCGGCTCTATTTTTCGAACTGCAAACGCGTGCGGTATAGGGAAGGTGTTGTTGTGTGGCATTACTCCCGGTCCGTTGGACATAAAAGGTAGGAAGCGAACTGACTTTGCAAAAGTGTCCCTGGGCGCTGAAGATAAGGTTCTCTGGGAAAGAAAAGCTTCGATTCGAGAAGCACTCGAGTCACTTCATAAGGAAGGCTACCACATCATCGCTATAGAACAGGATTCTTCATCTATGGATTATAAGCGGGTTACATCAAAACCGAAGACGGCGTTTGTTCTCGGTTCAGAAGTTGATGGGGTAGAGAAGGAAGTGCTTTCTATGTGTGACGTAGTAGCAGAAATTCCTATGCTCGGCACCAAAGAGTCCCTCAATGTGACTATTGCGTTTGGGGTTGCTGCATATCGTATACTGGGGGTATGAATCACCAAGATATTGTGTTTATCGAAAATTGTACAGTTGTTGCTAAGCACGGTTATTATAAGGAAGAGCATTCAAAAGAGCAGCGTTTTATTGTGAGTATTTATGCACACACGACAACTCGTGATGCTGGTCTGCATGACGATCTGAAACAAACGCTCAACTACGAGCATCTGCGTATGTATATTTACGAAGTACTTTCAAAGTCTCCACACAATCTCATTGAGTCACTGGCAGAAGAAATAGTACAGAAGGTGCTAGAGCACAACGTATCTCGTGTTGAAGTGGAAATCAAAAAACCAGATGTATGGAAGGATTCTTCCCCTGGGGTTCGCATTACACGTAGTAAGTAACTATGCATCCGTATTGTGCATATGTCGCATCAATTACCGATCCGTCTGATGTAGACAAAATCTACCACGATCACCACTATGGTGTGCGCATAGAAAGCGACGATGAACTCTTCGGAAGACTTCTTATGGAGATTAATCAAGCGGGGCTTTCGTGGCGAACGATCTTAATGAAAGAGAAGGGATTTCGTAGTGCGTATGATAATTTTTCTATAAAAAAGATTGCTTTGTATGATCATAAAGATATAGAAAGACTTTTGAGTGATGCTTCTATTATACGCAATAGGTTAAAGGTACGTGCAGTCATACATAACGCGCAAGCAATTTCCGAGATACAAAAAGAATTCGGAAGTTTTAGAAGGTGGTTAGATGTGCACGCAAAGGAATTCGGTGCCGATAAGCATGCCTGGGTGTCGCTTTTTAAAAAGCACTTTACCTTTGTGGGAGGGGAGATCGTTGGTGAGTTTTTAATGAGCATCGATCTCTTGCCTGGAAGTCACGATGACACGTGCTCTAGATTTAAGAGTTCACATTAGAAATTCTGCGAAGCAATATGGTAGGATAAGGGCATATGAAAAAACTCCCGCTTACTCAGAAAGACTTCGCTTGGCACAGCCTTACCCCTCTACAGATAGAAAAAATTGGTAAAGAAGCCATTCTCTATAAAAAAGAAGCATACACAAAGCTAAAGAGCATTCTCCCAGAACATCGTACGTATGAGAATACCGTGTATGCGCTTGAGCGTGCAGATGGTCCTGCGGGGGACATGTTGCGCAAAGTTGCGCTTTTAGGTGAGGTATCTCCTAAGGCAGAAATACGAGATGTTGCATCAAGGATACTTATTGAGGTGAGTTCTGCAATGGTCGATATTGAATACGACAGAGATTTGTATATTGCTGTTTTGGAATACTACGAAGGAAACTTTGTAGATGAAAAGAAATATCTAGGGAAAGATGATATAAAACTTCTCGAAGAAACTATTCGCGAGTACCGGCGTATGGGATTTGATCTTCCTGACAAAGAACAGAAGCGTCTTAAAACACTTCTTAAAAAGTCTTCAACCTATGGCGAGCAATTTCGTAAACATATAAATGATTATAGTGACTATATTGTATGTACTGAAGAAGAGCTCTCTGGTCTCTCTGAACGAATACGTGCAACACTCCCTCGTGACGAGAAAACAGGAAAGTATATGGTGACTTTGCAGTATCCTCATGTGGGACCGTTTATGTCGTTTGCTCATACTAGAGCAAAGCGTGAAGAGCTCGCACATAAAAACCTCCAGAAAGGTGGAAAGAAAAACCTTAAGCTTATTAATGAGCTAGTGAAGATTCGTGCAGAGATAGCTTCTATTCTTGGCTATAAGCATCATGCAGACTTTCGTACAGAAAATCGTATGGCAAAGACAGGAGATACTGTGAATATGTTTCAAAATAACCTTCTTAAGAAACTAATTGTTCCCGCAGAAAAAGATGGCAAGCAATTAGAGAAGCACGCGAAAACTCTCGGCATTACAAAACTAGAGCATTATGATCTTGCCTACGTTGCAACTGACCTTAAGAAGAAGCTCTATGATGTTGATCCGGAAATGGTGCGTGAGTATTTTCCTCTTGATCATGTAATGAGTGAAATGTTTTCTGTATTCGGAAAGCTGTTTGGTATTGCATTCAAAAAGACATCCCTTAGAACGTGGCACAAAGATGTGGTCGTATACGAAGTCTTAGATCACCATACAACACTTATCGGTTACATGTTTTTTGATCTTTTCCCTCGAGATGGTAAGTATGGACATGCAATGTGTGTCGATACAGTCATTGCCCGCGAAGCATCATGGAAAAGTGACGAGTATCTCGCACCAGTAACAGGAATTGTGTGCAACTTCCCAACACCCACCAAGAAACAGCCATCTCTCCTTTCCTTGGGTGAAGTGGAAACATTGTTCCACGAGTTTGGTCATGGTCTTCATATGACACTTTCCGTTGCTCGTCACGAGTCACAAGGCGGATCAAACGTCGCATGGGATTTTGTTGAGACACCATCACAAATTATGGAGAACTGGGTATGGCACGATGAGATGCTTAAGAAACTTTCAAAACATGTACAGACAGGAAAGTCTCTTTCAAAAGACATCCGAGAAAAAATACTCTCTGGAAAGAAGTTCCAAAATGCATATCACTTTATGCGACAGATTATTATGGGCAAGCTTGATATGGATCTTCACACCGGAGCAATTAAAGACCCAACAGCTGCATATAGAGGAATGATGAAACTCTACACAGGAGTAGATCTTCCAGAAAAAGAAACATTGTTTCCCGCTGGGTTTGGGCATCTCGTAGGGTACGACGCTGGCTATTACTCATACCTGTGGGCGCTTGTGTATGCACAAGATGCATTTTCAGAATTTGAGAAGAAAGGAATCTTCAATAAAGAGCTCGGTATGCGATGGAGAAAAGAAGTGCTTGAAAAAGGATCGTCAGAAGATGAGCTCAAGCTTGTGAAGAATTTTTTGGGGCGCAAACCATCAGATAAAGCATTTTTGCGTGAGCTGGGTGTGAAATAAAAATCTCCCCAAGCGGGGAGAGTGTCAAACAAGAGGTGCACACGCGGCGAGGTACGTTTATCTCATGAGCGGTTCGTGGTTGGTGTAACCCCGGCAATG
>JBDKFI010000017.1:0-12341 GCA_039798825.1 Candidatus Parcubacteria bacterium
CGCACGAATCAAAAAGTTCCTTTCGCAGTTCCTCCCGTAAAAACAGTTGGCAAACCTTAGACAGGAGACAACAGAAAGCCATACAGATCAATGGTTATTTTGAAACTTTTTGGTTTCTTGTGTCTATTGTCTACTGTCTACTACCTCCTCCGAAGGACACGCTTTTTGCCTTTGCACAAGGCATCAATACTTTGCTATAGTTTGAGTATTAATCATCATATATCCCCATGGCAAAAGTAAACCCAGAAATCGAAAGCTTCGCCCGCATTAAAGTCATCGGTATCGGTGGATCAGGGAAAGGTGCTCTCAATCATATGATCAACTCGAAACTCCAAGGAGTTGAATTCATCGCGATGAATACTGATACGCAAGATCTTCATCACTCACTCGCAGAAAAGAAAATTCACATTGGAAAAAATCTCACGAAAGGTTTGGGTGCCGGCATGGATCCAGAAGTAGGTAAGCGATCAGCAGAAGAGACGCGAGAAGAAGTGCAAGATGTCATCAAGGGTGCAGATATGGTGTTCATCACGTGTGGTATGGGAGGCGGAACAGGAACAGGAGCAGCACCAGTAGTTGCATCTATCGCAAAGAATGAGGGCATACTGACAGTTGGTGTTGTGACAAAGCCATTCTTCTTTGAAGGAGCGTCTCGCATGAAGCTTGCAGAACGCGGACTAGAAGAACTCGAAAAAGAAGTAGATGCACTTATCGTTATACCAAACGATCGCCTTCTTTCTGTTATCGACAAGAACACATCGGTCAAGCAAGCGTTTGAAATGTGTGACGAAGTCCTCAAGCAAGCAGTCGAAGGTATCTCAGATATCATCCGAACTGCCGGAACGATCAACCTCGACTTCGCAGATATCAAGAGAATTCTCAAAGACTCAGGTACAGCACTCATGGGCGTTGGACGAGGTATGGGAGAAAACCGCGCACGCGAGGCCGCAACTGCTGCGATCAACTCACCGCTTCTTGATGTTTCAATCCACGGAGCAAAGGGTGTACTCTTCGCGATCTACGGAGCAGAAGACCTCGGTATGCTCGAAGTACAAGAAGCTGCAAAGATCATCACAGAATCGGTGGACAAGGATGCAAAGATTATCTTTGGTATCGCATCTGATCCAACACTCAAGAAGGATGAAGTGAAGGTGACGGTGATCGCAACAGGATTTCCTACGGGATTTTCAAGCAGAAGCCACAACACCGTTTCGTCTCCTAGTATCACGGAAGAAAAAAGAAACGATGCTGAAGAAATGGACTCAACGCGTATCTCAAAGAAAGAAACCGTGAAGGAGGCAATCGAACAGGTTATCGACGAATCAGTAAACACTGAGAAGCGCATCGATAACGAAATGAAAACTGACGACGACAAGAAAGCGGCTCTTGGCGACAAAAAGAAGACTGTCTTTAAATTTGACGATGACGAAGACGAGGATGAGTGGGAAGCACTCCCTCCGTTCCTCAGAAGGAAGAAATAATAAAGGCCCCCAATTGGGGGCCTTTATTATTTCTTTACTATTTATTTACATTAAAAAACACCCTAACAAGATCATATTCCGCCCTTCAATTTTAAAGGGTTCTTCTTACTTTAAGAAGAAGCAGAAGATGTGATGTGTTTGCATTTTTCATTACAAACATATCCATCCTCTTAAATAATCTCTTGTTCTGAGTGTTCAGTGTTTAGTCCCAACCAGGGAAAACGGAGTGGTCGTAGTCTACAGGACTCAAAAGCACTTCGTGCAGACCAATACCAAACTGTGGCTTGTAGTTGAGTGCAATACCTTTTCTAGAGCGCTCAGTATCGGTAAGAACATGTACGCTTCTTTGCTCGTACCCTCTTTTGAGGTCTTTCACTTTTTCACGAACAACCCCAACAACATCACGAAAGACCCTGTCCGATTCTGGGCTTTCAACACACTTTTCAACCACCCACCACGTCTGAATCACACCAGATATGGCAACCGGTCGGCCAGTCCTTGAATGCCTTCGAAACTTTGCAACAAGCATAACCAACTCTCTTTCAAAGAACCCCTAGCGGGATTGCTAGGTAAACATACACTACGATATTTCGACAAAAAGTCAACAACACTCCACAAGCCTACACTTCGCCTATGGTATACTTTTATTCTATGTCTTCTCCTAACCCCCAACTCCTAACACCTAACGTATTTGATCTCATCATCATCGGTGGCGGTCCAGCAGGTAGTGCGGCGGCTGTGTACGCAGCGCGCAAACAACTAAAAACACTTCTTGTGCTGAAGGAATGGGGCGGACAATCTATCGTCTCAGATGACATTCAAAACTGGATTGGTACACCACATATTTCTGGTGCCAAACTTGCAGAGTCGCTCAAGGCGCATGTTATGGAATACAAGGGTGACATTCTCACTATCGCCGAAAACGAATTCGTAACAGGCATTGCAGGAACTGATGGAAACTTCACCATCACAACCGACAAAAACACGTACTCCTCAAAAACCATACTCGTCGCCACAGGATCTGCACGCAAAAAACTCACCATTCCTGGAGCGATAGAATTTGAAAACAAAGGCATCACCTACTGTGCGTCATGTGATGGACCGCTCTTTTCTGGTATGGATGTTGTAGTGATCGGTGGAGGAAATGCCGGATTTGAATCTGCAGCACAACTACTTGCCTACTGTACAAGTGTGACACTCCTTTCAAGAAGCGAACCACGAGCAGATGCAATCACGGTGCAGAAACTACAAGCACGAGACCACTTCAAACTCATCACAAACGCTGTTCCAAAAGAAATCAAAGGGTCAGTGTTTGTTGAATCCATCACCTACACAAAAACAGATACAAACGAAGACGTCACTCTCCCCACCTCTGCGGTCTTTGTGGAAATCGGCCCGGTTCCAGCAACTTCATTTGCTGAAGGGGTGCTCGACATGACAGATCTCAAAACCATTACCATTAATCCAAGAACACAAGAAACATCGGTCAAAGGTATCTGGGCTGCAGGAGATTGTACTGATGTCCTCTACCATCAAAACAACATCGCAGCAGGAGATGCTGTGCGAGCAATCGAAGACATTTACCTCCACATCCACGCGTAAATTTGTCCAAAGCTGCAAACTACTTTTTAGGAAGTGTGGCAACTGAAAGTGCGACATCTATCCACGCTTGCAGTTCTACCCTGTCTTCGATAACGGACTCTGGCACGAGAAAGAAATTCATCTCCTGCGGCTTCCCCTGCTTCAGATACGAAAACTTTTTCGATCCACGACTCAAGTACCAATCGGCAACTGATTGTGAACCCTTACACCAAAGCTCGTCGTTTTCTGCGATCGCAAATACCTTGCCATCACTATAGAGAACATGTCCGCCCATCATCGCACGCGCGGTCACATGAAGAGATTCCTCAAAGACATCTCCGAGCAAATATTCGAGGTAGGGATTAGATTTCATAGAAGAGACACCTTACATTATGGTCGCAACACTTGAAATGATGATGTATGAACCGAGTGTATCCAAAATATACGTCAGGATAATAAGCTCCCACAATTTGATCTTCGAAACTCCCATGAAGGTGAGTCCGATCTCGTCTGGAAATGGCGATGCGATGATCACCGCTCCAAGCACACCAAGAGCGATCTTTGCGATTTTGGTTCGTGTCGCACGGACGATGACTGCTTGTGCGTGATGACCAAGCTCATGCAAAATAACGTCTTTGATAAACCTAAAAATCAAAATATCCGCAAGTAGCCCACCAAACGCTGCGATGAATGAAAGTGGGAGCACCATATCAGGAGTGATCGACATCTCTGAAAACAGGAGTACAGAAAGTCCTGCTGTAAATGAAAACGAGTACATTGCTCCACTTATAAACGTGTAGAGAATTTGGTTAGATTCAGCAAACGAAGAGGCGTAGGTATCGAGAATCCCGAGCCTTCCTATCGCCCACGCCACGAAAAACGTGATGACGAGGATAATCGTGTACTTATACCGATGCATTGGTCTAGTGTATCGCTAATTACGCCTTGTCGCCAGGCGCACAAGCACGCCTTGTGCGCCTGTGCGCTGTCAGTATTATCTGTTGTCTATTGTCTTGTGTCTATTGTCTACCCCAGTGTCTATTATCTCCCGCTCACTGCCTACTGCATACCGCCCACTCCCTTCCCCTTCCCTCCATAGCGTATATGCTATACTTTTTGCATGAAAGAAGCTTCTGAGATACAGAAAATTGGCCACTTTATCAAGCACCTTCGCGAAGAACAAGGCATCACCCAAGACAAGTTCGCACAAGCGCTCAAAACTACTCAGAGTGCCATCGCCCGTATCGAAAGCGGCAACCAAAACATCACCATTGAACAGCTTTCTAAGATTAGCGATGTCCTCAAACGCCCCATTCTCACACTCCAAGACACCATGGACTTTCAAGTCGAAGGGGGTAGAAAGCTTACAGGGACGATAGTCACAAATCCTTCGAAAAACGGCGCTGTAAACATGATGGTCGCATCACTCGTCAACAACGGCACCACCATTCTTCACGGCATACCACACATAGAAGAGGTACTGCGATACAAGGAGCTACTCGAAAGCGTGGGCGTACACATACGCTGGATTCATAACGACACCGCACTTGAAATCACACCTGGCAAAAAACTTTCTCTTTCACATATCGACAAAGACGTGGCTGCACGTATCAGATCATTCACCTTCGCGGGTGCATTTATCCACTATACGAAAAAGTTTGACCTACCACACTCAGGTGGTTGCAAAATGGGCGAACGAACTGTCGCAAGTCACAAGTATGCACTTGAATATCTCGGTGTATCTGTAGTAACGAAAGAAAACCACTACACAGTGACACATGACGCCTTTAAAAAAGGCGCAACCATCCCGCTCTACGAATCATCCGACACTGGTGCGATCACCGCACTCATCGCTGCAGCAAAACTACCCGGTACCACCACCATCAAATTTGCACCCCCGAACTACCAGGTGCAGGATGTTTGTTTCTTGCTTGAGCAATATGGAGTTCGTATAGAAGGGATCGGTACCACCACGCTTGTAGTCCACGGCAAAGAAACGATCGATATGCATGTAGAACACTACAACAGCGAAGACCCGATCGAAAGTATGTTCTTCATCTCTGCTGCGATTGTGACCAAATCCACCATCACGGTTACACGTTGCCCGATAGACTTTTTGGAACTTGAACTCGAGAAGCTGAAACGCATGGGACAGCTGTTTAAACTTTCAAAGCAGTACACCTCATACAACGGGAGGACGAAGCTTGTCGACATCACGATTAAACCATCTAAACTTACCGCTCCAACTGAAAAAATTGCAGCCCAACCATTCCCTGGTATCAACAACGACAACCTCCCCTTTTTCGTGCCGATCGCACTCACTGCACAAGGCCAAACACTCATCCATGATTGGACGTGGGAAAACCGAGCAATCTACTTCACTGAGCTTAATCGCCTTGGTGCAGATATTAAACTCCTTGATCCACACCGGGCACTCATCACAGGGCCCACAAAGCTTCGTGGTGCGCAAATTGTCTCCCCTCCCGCACTTCGTCCAACTGCTATTATTTTGATCGCCATGCTCGCAGCTGAAGGAACGTCCCTTCTTCGCAATGTGTATTCCATCAAACGAGGCTACGCAGACATCGCAGAGCGCCTCAACTCACTTGGAGCAAGAATTACTGTGTTGAAAGGGATTTAAGTTAATTCTCAGGCACCATATCGTAGATACAGTTGGTAAGTGCTGCAGTACAGACGTTACCACTTGCTTCGTTTGCACCAGCTCCGTTGAAGTCAGCTGTAGGCGCGGCGGCGTTTGCTACAGGGCCAGCTGCGGTTGCAGCAGGGTTACCGGCACCAGCAGCTGCATAGTTCGTGTTTGTCACGTTACCTGTCGCAGTAGAACAAGTAGTTCCTCGACAATCAGCATCAGCCTGAAGAGCTGGTGATGTTGATTCAAGCTTTACACCCAAGTGATATGACACAATGTTGCTTTGTGCATCCATGAATGTCACATACATGTACTTATCCTTTGCGGCTGTTGCTGTAAGTATATTAGAAGGCATAACCTGTATATAAGTTGGCGCCAAAGCTGCAAGTGACGCTGGGTATACACCGGCGTTATCCTCTGCATACTGAGAAAGCGCTGATCTAATAGCGCGCAAATCTGCAATTTTCTTCGCATCTCGTCCCTTCTTACGAGCAGACTGCACTGGTCCTGCGATAACTGTAGAAAGGAGACCGATAATAGCGATAACGACGAGAAGTTCGATAAGTGTAAAGCCTTTAATGTTCATAGATAGGTATGGTTAGTGACCATTGATTATATAGTAGCTTTCCACACATGAAGAAAACATGAAGAAATAAAGACTTATACACACCGCTTTTCTTTTTAAAGCACCCTTGGAAAGAAAATATCTACAGACGTTCCCTTTCCAACCTCGCTTTCCACAACAATACGACCTTTTTGCATCAAGACAAGTTCCTTCACAAGAGTAAGGCCGAGCCCAGACCCTTGAGGTCTGTGGGCGCGAGAGTCATTACCTCTAAAAAAAGGAGTGAAGATATACGGTAGATCATGTTCGGGAATACCTATCCCTGTATCAGTCACTTTTATCTGACATTCATTACCTGAAGCACATGTTTCAATAGCAACAAAACCTCCTTGGTTGGTGTAAAAAATTGCATTTTGTATAACATTTGTCAGGACACCATCAAGTGCAGCTGCGTTTCCGTTGATGGTAAAATTGTTCGATGATTCAAAACTTATTGATATATCTTTTGATGATGCAAATAACGCGGTAGATTTCAGTACTCGAATAATACTTTCTGACAAAGAGAGTTTTTTCATTACAATGTTTTTGGAAGAGTTTACACTGTTAGAGATATGAAGTAACGTATTAATAATCTCAGAAATATGATTAATTTCAGAAATATTTCCAACAAGAATGTTTTCAATCTCCTCCTTGGATAATTGATTTTTCATGCGCAATGCTACTTCACTTTGCATCTTCATTACAGTAAGAGGTGTGCGCAACTCGTGCGATGCATTTGAAATGAAGCGTTTCTGCAATTGAATCATCTCGTTAATTGGTCGAAGCGTGCTGTTTGCAAGTAGATACATAACCCCTGAAATGATAAAACACCACAATATAAAAAGAGAATACTTCCAAGGCAAAAGATCGTTAAGTGCGTCTTGGCGCGCGCTAATAATCCTAGAGTCAAGCTCGGGATCGTCCAAAACTTCCTGGATGACACCTTCAAGAATCTTCGTACGATTATAGCCAATAACGATATCAGCGAGCACAATACTTGCCATGAGGAGAAATGCGAAAAAAACAACAAGCTCAAATCGCGCCCTATTAAATAGGTTGTACCTTAAGGACGTAACCAACTCCACGAACCGTCTCAATAAAATTTCCATGCTTATAGCCTAGTTTATTACGAATATTTTTAATATGAACATCAACTGCATTACTAAGAATCGTGTCATTTACATCCCAAAGGGTTGAGTATACATCCTCCCTTTTTATTACTTCATTGGGCCTTCTCATGAAATACTCAAGTAACATAAGCTCTTTCTTGGTTACATCTATTTTCTTTCCTTTTTTAAAAACATTGTAACTCTTCAAATCAATCGTTACGTCTCGTATACTCAAAGTATCGAATACTTGAGAAAATGGACGCCTTAGAAGGGCTCGTATGCGAGCTAGCAACTCTTCAAAAGAAAATGGTTTAGCTATGTAGTCATCGGCACCAGCGTCCAACATTGTCACTTTATCTTCAGTGGCACTGCGTGCGGTAAGAATAAGGAGTGGTACAGAAAGTTTCAATGAGCGTATATACTCACACACCTCAAATCCGTCCGCACCTGGAAGGTTAATATCAAGCATACAAAGATCGTATATCTTGCCACGAGAAGACATAAGAGACTTTGCTTCAGTGCCATTATGACACAAATCAACTGTATATCCCTCGTGCTGTAAACCAGTTTGTATAGCTTTTGAAAGATTAATCTCATCTTCAACAAGAAGAATTCTCATACGGGAAGTATACCAAAAATGAGGTATCTTTAAATCTTCCTCAAAAAGAAATCAGCGGAACGCCTCAACTCGCTTGGAGCAAACATCACTGTGTTGAAAGGGATTTAGGACTTTTTTAGTCTATCGCCTTAGCCCTTCTCGTGCGTCTGCTATTTTTTATATCCTTCAAAAATAATAAATAGTTTCGTGCCATCTTTCATGGTACCAATCTTAGTCGTGTTTTCTACTGCTAAACCATTCTTTATTAGTGCATTTTTAATATCTTCATTTGTATGAAGATAAAATGTATTGTTAGAGAGATTATTTACTGGCACTCGTACTTCTCCAACTATTTTATTATCTTTTATAGTAGGATTTATATAAAATTTCTTCCATGTATCCAAAGAGTCGTAATCTGCCGTATGAATCCAAAATCTACCATCTTTTTTTAAAACTCGAGAAAGTTCCTGTGATGCAAGATCAATATCGGCTAAATGAAACCATACATTAAATGACATAGCTTGATCGCATGAACTACTTTCAACGGGTAATGTATATGCATTTCCAACTACAAATTCTCTATTATCTACTGGGTATAGCTCTCTAGCTCTCTCAGTAAGAAATATTGATGGTTCAACGCCTATATATTTTTCGTAGCCACTAATCTTTTCAGAGCAAACACCCTGTCCAGACCCAATATCTATAATGGTTCCTCTCGTCGTGCTGTCGTACCACTTTTTTAAGTGCGGATATGATTCGTTATCTCGAGTCATCCCTTTTTCACCTTCCACAGATTTAATCCATTGTTTTGCAATTAGCTCTTCTTCAAATGGATTTTCTTCAAAAGATTTTTGCATATGCTTTTAGTTCTAGCACTAATTGGTGACTCCACGGAGAGCCGGTCACAAATTTGCCTCGCTTTGCTCGAAACAGATTTGCGACCCCCATTCGACTCTCCACGCAAGCCAAGCAGTTGGCTTGCTGTAGTGCCACAGCTTATCGCTGCGCGCTAACCTGTGACCCCACGGAGAGTCGAACTCCGCTTACCGGCATGAAAAGCCGATGTCCTAACCGATAGACGATGGGGCCGTCTCTTTGGTGCAGTAAAAACTGCGTACCTAAGTAAAAAATATACTATCATAAAAACATGTTTATTTCAACTTGGGAAGAGAGGTACTTGTATGGTATAGTTTACTTCATTCGGGCGGTTAGCTCAGTTGGTAGAGCGCCACATTGACGTTGTGGATGTCAGAGGTTCGAATCCTCTATCGCCCACCGAACGAAGGGCGATAAGAAAGACATCTGCATGTCTTTCGTGAGGATTCGAATAGGGGTCGAGGAGTCTACTGTTTGAGGTAAACCTGAAACGAGACGAGGTGACCGACTCCTCTATCGCCCCCCTTTATTTGGCACTAGTACTAAAAGCTATGGATTTATACCAGTATCTTCAATCCTCAAAAGTCTCTCTTTTTAGATTCGAAGCACTTCAAGAATATAAAGTTGAAGGTGATGGAATTGACGATGAAGGAATGAAAGAGTGGTGGAATTTTATTGAATCAAAAACAAAATCAGGTATCACCATGCAAAGGGTTCGACTAATCATCGAACCACTTACTGAATATACAAAAAGTGAACTTGTCGTACATAAAAAATCAAAAACCTTTGGTGACACTATTAAAATTGTCAAAGAAGAGGTTTTTAACACTCTAAATATTAAACAAGAAGACTTCTGGTTGATTGATGAAAAAGTTGTTCTAAAAATGAAATACTCAACGGACGGAGAATATTTAGGTTTTGATATCGTGGAAAATGATACTGATTTTTACATAAAAACTAAAAATCTTTTGCTTAAAAATAGTACAAACTTATAGACCATCGAGAAGGGTTAAAGTAAAGTACTAGAAACCACCAACCACTACCTACCCATGATGATACTTCTCCCCTTGCAGGATGGACATTGTTCGATAGAGTTGCTCAAGTAGCACGACACGCACAATGCGATGAGGAAATACAAGTGACGACAGTTTCCATACATACTGCGCTCGTTTGAACATAAGCGGTGTAACACCGTACGCTCCCCCGATCACAAACACCATGCGTCTGGTCGAGTCCACCATTCTGTTTTCTACAAGTTCAGCAAGAGCGGTGTTATCAAGCGACGTACCTTTTTCGTCCAAGAGAACAACGTAGTCTTCTTTTTTAAGATGTGCCAAAATCTGCTCCGATTCTTTCTCTTTGGAGCTGTGGGCGATATACAACCACTCGAGTGGAAAATGTCGCAGGAGACGCACTTCGTACTCAGAAATGAGATCGTGTGTGGCTGTATCTTTTTCTTTTCCGATAGAAATAATGAGGATCTTCACATGGTATACTCTACGATACGAACGTAGTATTGGCAACCCTTATCCATGACACCTGTAAGTCGCACACATACACTCATACGCATCTTGCTCGTTGGTTTTTTGCTGTTGCTTGTATCCCTCATCGCTATTGGATACACAAGCTATACATTGTATAAAAAAGTCCTCGCAAACGAGGAGAACCAACGCATCATCCTAGCAGAACAAGAGCGCTTGGCACTCGAACAAAAAGAAGCGTCCAACGCACTTCTCACACAACAAGAGAGCGAACTCCTTGCAGCAAAAAGCGAACTTGAAAAAACAAAAACTGAAGCCGCGAAAACAAGCGCACAAATAAAGTCTCTTTCGGAGGTGGTCGACAAATCTGCATCAGATAAGCAGATCGTCATCTCATCGTCTGATATCGGTCTTTACTCAAGTGGTGTCGTACAAGTCATTTGTGTGCAGGGTCAAAGCGTCATCAGTGGTTCTGGTTCACTCTTTTCATTTAAGGAAACATCTCATGCGGTACTCACCAACTACCACGTTGTAGAAAATGCAGATAGATGCGTCGCAGTGATGACCAATACTGCAAACACCATCACCGGCGTATTTGCGCTACGAGAAGCAATCTATACCTACAACAAAAACACAGATCAAGCCATTTTGGCACTTGGTGATCCACTTTCAAAAAACAGTGTCCCTGTCGGCAACTACAACTATTCTCTCTCGTCACTGAAAAAGTGCACATCGCTTCTCCCTATTGGTTCACCTGTTGTGATCGTCGGATTCCCCGCATACGCGAAGCGTGATTCTACCGTGACCATCGACACCATAGGGACCGTTCAATCAATTTACAGAACCACCACCAACGGCATCATTTCTGGATACGACACGTCTGGTACTGGGGACGCAAACTACTTTGTGTCAGCAAAAATAGACAAGGGTAATTCTGGTGGCATAGCACTTGCTAAAGATGCATCTGGTTTGTGTGCGCTTGGTCTTCCTACGTGGCTCACTGTAGGAAATTACGAAACACAAGGTCTCGTGCAAAACATTAATGCTATATTGCCAGGAGCGCAATAAACGTCTTCTGATATACTCTACAAGCAATGATTCTTCTTTCTATCGAAACCAGCTGCGATGAGACAGCAGTAGCCATCGTCAAACGTCTACGCGGAAAAGATGTGCGCTTTGAGATACTTTCACACAAAGTACTCTCACAAGTGGACCTACATGCACAGTATGGAGGTGTGTTCCCTGCACTTGCAAAACGCGAGCACGCAAAAGCACTCACCCAACTGATCGCAGAGTGTTTGGACGAAGCAGGGCTTCTGGTTGAACGTGCTCATGTGCACCACATACCACAAGGTGAACGCAAGAAATTAGAAACACTTCTCGAGCGTGAACCAGAGATGCTTTCCGCCATGAAGGTGCTCTTTGAGGGTATACAAAAGCCTGCGATCGATGCGCTTGCAGTAACCATGGGTCCTGGGCTTGAGCCTGCGCTTTGGGTCGGCATAAATGGCGCTCAGGCACTCCGTGTGGTGTGGGACCTCCCGATCTACGCCATCAATCATATGGAAGGTCACCTCGTTGCAAGCACACTACTTCATGAAGACAACTCATATCGTATTTCCCCGTTTGAGTGTCCAGCAGTTGGCCTTCTTATTTCTGGTGGCCACACAGAACTCGTGAAGATGACATCATGGAGATCGTATCGTGTCATTGGCAAAACAAAAGACGATGCTGTCGGGGAAGCGTTTGATAAAGTCGCACGGCTCCTTGAACTTCCCTACCCTGGTGGACCAGAAATTTCCAAACTTGCAGAACAAGCTCGAAAAGAATCACTCACCGTTCCCCCTGAACTTAAGCTTCCTCGACCCATGCTTCATAGTGGTGATCTTCATTTCTCGATGAGTGGATTGAAAACTGCCGTGCTCACGAGAGTACAAAAATGTGAAGAACTCTCCACTACC
>JBDKFI010000018.1:0-12025 GCA_039798825.1 Candidatus Parcubacteria bacterium
CACCAGGTTCAAGGCACGGAGAAGCGAGTGAGGAGACGTAGGTAGGACTACGTTGACGAGCGAGAGAGGCTCCGTAACGCAGAAGATGGTGTGAGCTATTCAATCCCGTTCTACAACAGGTTAAACGATGCGACAGAGTCTCCTTCCCGCAATTTCATCACCCTCACCCCTTGCGTATCTCGTCCGAGTGTTGGGATAGAAGAAATCTCTGTACGAATCACTTGTGAATCTTTCGAAACAGCGAGGAGTTCTTCATTTTCTGATGTCACCACGCGCGCAACCATAAGCGCACCCGTCTTTGTGGTCACTTTCACTGTCTTGATACCCGAACCACCACGCTTCTGTGTTTTGTACTCTGAAAGTTTCGTCTTCTTGCCGTAGCCGTTTGCTGTAACCACAAGAAGTTCAGCACCTTTGGTACCTGCTGGAATCTTATCCGCTGCAACGATCACGTCACCCTTATCAAGCTTCATACCAATCACTCCCGCTGCAGTACGACCCATTTCGCGCACATCTGTATGATTGAAACGAATCGATTGACCATTCTGTGTAGTGAGAATCACATTGTCTTCCCCTGTCACAAAAAGCGCAGCCAACAATTCATCCTTTTCTTCAAGTCGAATCGCAATCAACCCGTTTCGACGAACATCTTTGAAGCTCTCAGCAGAAGACTTCTTCACCGTTCCTTCTTTGGTGATCATCATAAGCGAAAGACCGGCAAGCGCTTTCACATCCTTTGACATTGGAAGAATAGACGTCACCTTCTCCCCATCAACAAGCTGAAGGAAGTTCATAATAGACTTACCACGAGTTGCGCGCTTGCCTTCTGGAAGATCATACATTTTGATCTGGTATGCTTTTCCTTTGTCGGTAAAGAAGAGAAGATCACTGTGAGTAGACGTCGTGAGAGACATCGTGACGAAGTCCTCTTCTTTGGTATTCATGTCCACCACACCCACACCACCGCGCTTCTGTGTGCGGAACTCTGCAGGATCAGTACGCTTCACGTAACCGCCTGAGGTATACACAAGTACTTCTTCTCGTTCAGCGATCAAGTCTTCTGGGTTAAACTCCTTTGCGCGATGTTTGACGATCTTGGTACGACGTTCATCTCCATATTTTTCTTTAATGTCCATCATTTCTGCTTTGATGATAGCGAGCATCTTCTTTTCAGACGAAAGAATGGCTTTCAATTCTGCGATGAGTGCCTGCACAGCATTTAAATCGTCTTCAATTTTCTTTCGTTCAAGTCCAGCAAGTCGCTGAAGCTTCATTTCCAAAATAGCGGTTGCTTGAATTTCTGAAAATCCAAACTTCTTTATGAGCTGTACATGGGCATCGGGTGTATCTTTGGACTTTTTGATCGTCTGAATGATTTCATCGATATGATCAAGCGCTTTCTTAAGTCCAAGCAAAATATGCTCTCGTTCGAGTGCACGCTTCAAATCAAACTCAGTACGGCGACGTACAACTTCTTTTCTGTGACCGATAAATGACTCAAGCGCACCCTTAAGAGAAAGCGTCTGGGGTACACCGTCAACGAGTGCCACCACGTTATAGTGGAAAGTGCTTTCGAGCTCTGTGTGTTTATACAAATAGTTGAGCACTTTCTGAGGTTGCGCGCCTGATTTGAGGTCGATCACCACACGAATATCTTTGGTCGATTCGTCACGTAAACCTTTAATTCCATCAATTTTCTTATCGCGTACAAGATCTGCAATGTTTTCAATAAGATTACTCTTAAGTACACGAAATGGGAGTGAGGTTACAATGATCTGAAATTGACCGTTCTTAGTCTCACTGATTTCTGCTTCTCCGCGCACCACCACGCCACCACGACCGGTTGCATATGCGGTACGGATATCTGATTGACCAAATGCGACACCGCCAAGTGGAAAGTCTGGTCCTTTCACATACTCACAGAGTTCTTCTGTCGTTGCTTGCGGATTATCTATAAGGTGTGCAGTTGCATCGATTACTTCGCTTAAATTATGTGGAGGAATGTTTGTCGCCATACCAACCGCGATACCAAGCGTACCGTTGAGAAGAAGACTTGGTACTGCTGTTGGGAGCACTGATGGCTCTTTCTTTGTACCATCATAGTTCGGCACCATAAGCACCGTATCCTTTTCGATATCACGCATCATCTCCATAGAAATACGAGACATCTTCGCTTCGGTATAACGCATCGCAGCGGCACCATCACCATCGATTGATCCGAAGTTTCCTTGGCCCATCACAAGCGGATAGCGAAATGAGAAGTCCTGTGCTGTTTTCACCATGGCATCATACACCGACGCATCTCCATGCGGGTGATAGTTACCGAGCACTTCACCCACAACGGTTGCAGACTTTCGAAACTTCGCACCTGCAGTGAGGCCCATGTTGTTCATCGCAAACAAAATACGACGATGTACAGGTTTCAATCCATCGCGAGCATCTGGAAGAGCACGAGATGTGATGACAGACATCGCATAATCCAAATATGCGTCTTTCATTTCTTTCGAAATGTTCACCGGCAAAAGTCCTGTACCAATGCGCGTAGTGACTTCTGGTGCGTCGTTGTTATCAGATTGTGGAGCGGTCTTTTTTGCCATAAAAATACGAGTATAGGTATAGTTCAGTATACCATAAAACAGCCTCCTTTGCGAGGAAATTATTCTTCCTTTTTATACTCTGCGGAACCTTCGAGAAGCCCGCTTGATGCCTTGCCAATACCCTCTATACGCTTGGCAGCTTCTTGCCAAAAGGAAGAAAAAGATTCTGTAGGAGACGGCATCTGGCTCACTATCGAATCTTCTTCTTGCTGAGATGCGGAGTAGCGTTCGTGCCAAAAACCATAGCTGCTATAGAGCACAATACCCGCAAGCGCTCCGGTCACCACACTTGCAAACACGAAGGCATGAATATGCTGTATGTTTTTGTGCTGATGTCGCAAGTAGCGTATGTAATTCTTAATCGTAAACTGTTGTGGGGTAAATGTCATGCGCGATACTTTAGAGAAACCCTGAGGGCATATGCGTGTCTTCTTCGTTACGACGTTCTGCGGTAGACACAATATATTCCACTTCTTCTTGTGTGAAGCGAATTTCAAGCTGATGATGAGTAAGGTATCCTTTTCTGTAATCTTCAATAGCACTCTCTTTAGTTTCGTACTTTCTTAGCAATGTATCGCGTATAGCATCTCTATCTTCTTCCTTTCCCACGTGATACTGCTCTATTTGCTCTTCAAGAAGAGGATCATCTTCGTGTTGTGTGTCATCGAAAAGCGTCATGGTGTAAGTATAAACCAAAATACGAAAAAGCAGGCGCGCTTCGCACGCCTGCTTTCATCAGAAGAGAACCTTCTTCCGAAACTCATGAGCTGCTTGGATGCGCTCCCTCTCCTGTTCGAGGATCTTCGGAAGAACGACACGCTCGTGCCGATCGAGAATCCTCTGAACCGCTTCGTCTGACAGAGGTTCAAGATCTGGGATGCTATCAAGCGGTGATTGCGGCTGATGGATTGCCATTACCTATCTCCTTTTCTTCATGAACACATCGATGCGCTTCTTCGAAAAACCTGCCTTTCGCAAAGCCTCCGCGAGAGCGCGCCTCCTTTTCCATTCACGGACGGCGACGTGAACGTTTGCCTTCAGTTTGCGTTCAAGCTCTGGACTGATCCAGAAAGCCCGCCCGATACTTTGGACGTAAAAGATCATACTGTACACCTCCTCGCTTAAGACTACCACAAATTCAATCCTTGTTGTGCTGTTGTAGTGTCAATACAATGCGTACACAAAAAACGACTACATCTCGTGGAAGAGTACAACTTCACCCAACTTACCTTCTATATCTTTCTTTTTAATAGTGAGCTTCTCCACTGGCTCGACTTTCTCAGCGCCGGATTCTTTCAAGAAAATAGGAAGTGACTTCTCGTCGTAGTCCATAGGAATGACGAGCTTTGGTTCAAGCGACACTGCAAGCTTGTGTGCATCATATGCATTCAAAAGAAATCCATCATCTCCAACCGGAACAAAAAGCACGTCAGTTTCATCAATGATTTCCTTATGTGCTGCTTCAAGCGCGTGAGAGAGTGCGCCTAAGAAGGTGATTCGTATGCCATCAAACGTAAAGCAGTAGCTTGTATTCTGGTACGTCTTCTTTGTTTTTCCGTCGAGTAATTCTGTGTCCGTACTAAACCCCTTGATAAACACACCTGCCACTTCGTACTCCCCCGCACCTGCGATAACGTACGGTTCTTTTCCGCCGTGCTCTGTTTGCTCGCGACCGTTATAATCTGGGTGATTTGTGGTAATGAGACACACGTCCGCACCGTACTTTGTCACCTTTCCTTTTCCTTCTTTTGAAACAGGATTAAGCGCAAAGGTCACATCCCCTACCTGCAGTTTGAAATGCTCTCGTCCAAAGTGAGTGATAATCATGGAGGGATTATAGCAAATCCGTCATGCTTTTTAAATACACATGTTTTATATCTTTTCTTTTTAGTCTTTTCTCTAAAAAGCACGCGTCATTTTCTTGCTAGAAAATGCGCTCCCACTCGCCTACCCGGCTCCGTGAGTCTTTTTAAAGGAAAGACTCAGATGTGGGGGATGTTGCATACATTCTCTGCTGTAGTCTAATGTCTATTGTCTAACATCTCATCCTGTGGTAGTATTCACATCACTTATTACTAAGTAACGTTCCGGCGTAACCCCTCCCTCTGCAGGCATATGAGAAGGAGACCACCGGACCGAAGTGGAACCCCACCTCGTGTGGGGCATTTTTTATGACAGACACAACAAACGAAATCGAAGGATTTATCAAAGAAGAAGACATTGTCGAAGGTGCTGTTGTTGCTATTCAAAAGGCAGCATTGTACGTTGATCTTGGCATTTCTGGAACCGGTATCATTTATGGTGCTGAGTTTATGAATGCTCGTGATGTCATCAAGCGTATCAACATTGGAGATACAATTTCTGCAAAGGTTATCATGCGTGAAAACCATGACGGCTATGTAGAGCTTTCACTTAAGGAAGCGCGCCAAGCCCTCATGTGGAATGACGCAGAAGCTGCCATCAAAGAGAAGCGTCTTCTTGATCTCGTGATCAAGGATGCAAACAAAGGAGGTCTCATCATCGACTGGCAAGGCATCTCTGGATTCCTTCCTGCTTCTCAGCTTAAAGAAGAGAACTATCCTCGTATCGAAGATGGTGACAAGGACAAGATCCTTCGAGAGTTGAAGAAACTTATCGGCAAGCGCATTTCAGTGACGATCATCTCTGCAATTCCAAAGGAAGGCAAGCTTATCTTCTCTGAAAAGGACGGTGGTGTGAAGGAGACAAAGGAAATCGTCTCTGGAAGCTACGTTGTTGGAGATGAAGTGGAGGGCACCGTGACAGGTGTAGTGGAATTCGGTATCTTCGTGAAGCTTGAAGATGGCGTTGAAGGACTTGTTCACAAATCAGAAATTGATTGGGGTCTCGTCGAAGACACAAAAGCACACGCACGTGTCGGTGATCGCGTACGCGCAAAGATCATTGAAGTAAAAGATGGAAAGATTTCACTTTCACTCAAAGCGCTTAAAGAAAATCCATGGAAAGAAGCTGCAACTAAGTACAAGAAGGGTGACACCGTTGATGGTGTTGTCATCAAGTTCAACAAGCACGGCGCACTCGTCTCAATCGAGGAAGGAGTGGCTGGCCTTGTGCACGTGTCTGACTTCGGCGATGAAACAAAACTCCGAAGCACACTCACACTTGGTAAAAGCTATACCTTTACTATCACACTCTTTGATGCACAGGAAGAGCGCATGACGCTTTCGTACGCAAAGTAGTACAGAAGTTAAAGAGTAAGAAACGAGTACAAGCGCGACACCGAAGGTGTCGCGCTTGTACTATCTTACACTCTCCTCAAGGACACGCTAATTAAACCGCTCCATCGCTTTTTCAAACCCAACTTCCACAATTGCTTGGAGAGCTCCGAGCACGCGCGGTGCTATCTCACGCAGTTTCTCTTCCTCTTCCGCACGAAACACTCCCATCACAAATCCTTGCACCGCTTCTCCGTGAGGCGCCTTCACTTCCTTTCCATCTACATCCTCTGGTGCGATACCAATTCTGATGCGAATAAACTCTTTGGTGCCGAGTGATTCGATGATGCTTTTCACACCATTGTGACCACCATCTCCCCTGTCATGAGAAATACGTATCGTACCAAGTGGTAAATCCTTATCATCGTACATCACCACAAGTTCTCTCCCTTCTTTATATCTGAGATACTCTGCCACTGCGCGCCCTGATTCATTCATGAAAGTCGTCGGCACAAACACTTCGAGTGCTCCTAGTTTCTCTACATCAGAAGACACAAGCGAAAGCACTGCTCGTGCAACATTATGTCGAGTGCGAGCGTATGAATCACCAGGATTACCAAGCGGGACCAACGTATACATCATGGGCATAAGTATACAGGAGCAAGCGTTCAGTAACCAGTCACTCACACATGTACTAGCATGTAGTAGTTTCTGTTGCACAACACAGAATGTCTCTATATACTGAGATTCACATGTTGGCATCTCTTTGGAACAGGATACTCGAATCACTTTCAGATATATCCAATAATCCCCTCTCGCTCATTATTCTCGCACTCATCACTGCGCTCATTGTGTCGCTTCTTATTGCGAGCGTTTCCACTACATGGAGAAAATTTCTCGTTCGTAGTTGGATCTTGGAAGAAAATGAACCGCCAACATCACTTCTTGTGTGGGTCATCGGCATCATTCTTGCAGTACAATTCATCAATGTATATGTCGTGCAATCTTTTATCGTCGATGGAGGGTCTATGCTTCCGACATTCCATGACAAAGAGTTTCTCCTTGTTGACAAACTCTCCTACAGAATCGATACACCTCACCGTGGGGATGTAGCTATCTTTAAATTCTACGAAGGTACCGGAAATCAGTATGAAGGTAAATACTTGATCAAGCGCATCATCGGTCTACCAGGAGAACGCATTGTAGTACAAAACGGTGTCACCACTATCTATAACACGGAACATCCAGAAGGACTTGTTATCGATGAGAGCTATGTGACACATAGAGATCTTACGAAGAACGTAGACACCACACTAGGTGATCATCAATACTTTATGATGGGAGACAATCGAGCACAAAGCTACGACTCTCGACTCTGGGGACCGCTTGATGAACAAAATCTCCGAGGACAAGTTCTCTTCAGGGTCTACCCATTTGGAAGCGCCGGGTACGAGCCGGGACGACACGTGTATACTAACTAACAGATATTACCAACCGATACTCAGTATGAATGACGACACAAAAAAAGAAACAGTAAAAGGCGACACAAAGAAGGAGATTCCTACATCTCTCAAAGGAATGGATGATCTCATCGATGAAAGCTACTACGCCTTTCAAGGTCTCTTTGAAAAGGCGCAAGAAGTTGCAATCTACTACGGTTTCAAGCCGATAGAAACACCCGTCCTTGAACATGAAGAAGTCTTCGTGTCAGCAATCGGAGAAGGAACAGACATCATCGACAAAGAAATGTACACCTTTAAAACAAAAGGTGGTGACAGGCTCGCAGTTCGTCCTGAGTACACTGCAGCAATCATGCGAGCATACCTCGAGCACGGCATGACGAACCTTCCTCAACCTGTCATGCTCTATTCATACGGGCAGACTTTTAGACACGACAAACCTCAACGAGGCAGATGGCGACAATTCAGACAGTTCAACATGGAAATTCTTGGTACTGAAAAATCAATTGCTGATGCACTTATTATTCGTACTCTCATTACCATTTTGGAAGAGTTTGGTTTCACTGACCTCATCGTCGACATCAACTCCATGGGAGACAAAGAGACTCGTCCAGCATTTATAAAAGAGCTCACCAACTACTACAAAAAGCATCTCGAACATGTGTGTAAAGATTGTCACGAACGTATCAAGACTAATCCGCTTCGTCTGCTTGATTGCAAACAAGAACAATGCCAACCGTACAAGGAACACGCACCTTCGTCACTTTCTTTTCTTTCAAGCGACGCACGTTCACACTTTAAAGAAGTGCTTCAGTATCTAGAAGAGATGGGTATACCGTATCGTGTCAACAATTCTCTTGTTCGTGGACAAAGCTACTACACGCGTACTGTTTTCGAAGTGATTAAAGTAGATACCGACGAAAGCGGTAAAGAAAAAGAAATTACCATAACCGGTGGTGGTCGCTACGACAACCTCGCAAAGATGATGGGCAACAAAAAAGACGTACCTGCTGTTGGAACAGGACTTAGCATGGAGCGCATCATGATGTTCCCTGAATGTAAGAAGTTGATGCCTCGTATCATGAAACCTCCGAAGGTATATTTCATACAGCTTGGCTTTGAAGCAAAGCTTAAGAGTTTGTGTGTCATGGAAGTATTGCGAAAAGCACGCATTCCAGTACATCAATCTGTCACGAAAGACTCACTCGGAGCACAACTTGCGATCGCCGAAAAGATGGAAATCCCCTACTGTATTATCTTCGGACAAAAAGAAGCAATGGACAACACGGTGATCGTGCGCAACATGAGCACACACTCACAAGACACCGTGAAAATTGACGCGCTTTCAGACTACATCAAGCATTTGAAATAAGAAATGTTTTCGTGTAAGATGCACTAGAACCGAAACAGAAAGGAATCCCGTGAGAAAATCACCATCAGATCTTTCGGACGAGGATGTCGGCCTCCTCGCTCTCGTTACGTGGTGGGATGACATCGATGGTCATCGAGTCACGTGCTACGGCACCGGCATCTACGCAGGGAGAAAGACGTTCGATGATGGTCCAGTGCTCATCTTCACAGATGTCAATGTGGTTGCTGTCCGAGACGACCAAGAGGATGGCTACGTGATGAAGAGGGAGCAAGTAGCCATTCGACCTGGCCGAGTCCACAACAACATCCACCTCGACGAACCCAAACAAGCCCTGAAGATCGGTCGCGTCCTCCTGCGACGTTTGAGATATGCGACCCCTACAGAGCGGGAGGTGAACGAACTACTCTTCGATGAACTCTACGGAGGAAGCGAGGAAGACGACACCTGACCCCACCATTCAACCCACTTGCGGCTCCACATCGGAGTCGCTTTTTCTTGTTATGACAACAATTGCGTTTTGCATAATAAAACGATAGTGTTAGAGACGATACGTTGGGACGCCTCATCGTATCCTGCTAGGGCGACCAAGCGGGCTGGCAAGCGATTGCCTTCAGGCTCTTTACACTCACTGGAGATTGTTATGAAAATCTTTCGCAACGAGGAAACCCGAGTCATTCGAAACCTCGACATCACCTCGTATTTCGGCTACGACGTCAACGTGACCGAAATCCTCGCTGAGTGGCCCCACGAATACTTGCTGCGATACCCGCGAGACGACGTGCCGCCACTTGATATCCTCCTCGAGACACTCACCTCCGAGTTCCTGACGGACGAAGGCATGCTCAAACGCTTCCTCAAGAACATCACCATCGAACATGAGAAGGAGAGGGTTTCAGCGGAGTGCTACAAGCGCGAAGATGGTGCCGGTGGTCGTGAAGTTACCTACACCTCCAAGGCCTTCGGCATCAAGATCCGAGGTGAGAAGCTTGGGAATACTGACTGGTGCTTCTCCATCTCCCCACTTGGAAACAACACTTCAGACGTGCACGAGGCCGCAGAGAAGGCTCTGAGAAAACATCCCGACATATGGCAAAGGCGTATCTCTGAGATCAAGATCGATCTCCGGGTCGCGAGCACGCGGAGGTACCAAGATCGCGACACGCCGGTGTACGAGTTCTCTCCCGAGAAGATCGCACGAGAGGTGCTTCGCTTTACTCCCAAGGAAAAGGTGGTAGCTGTGAGAGGTGGTCTCATCCACGAATCCTTCACCTCAAGTGACAATGACGGTGTTCAGGTGTGCATCATGCGAGGCCTTCCGGTGTACCTGCGGTTCATGCCTGAACACAACGCCACAGCTCTCCAACGAGACTCGACGGAGAAGCGGAGGTCAATTGCTTTTGGGCCAGGAGAGCATCTCCTCCTTCGCGATAGTGCCGCTCGCGCAGAGTTCTTCGTGAAATCCGTCGGACCGAGCTACTTCGGGGACGAGTGCCCCGCCGATGTCGACTACTGCAAGGAGCTCGCACTCATGCAGCAAGTGGCACAAGAGCTGTACGTGGGCATTTGGCTCTGGAGACAGCAGGGCGTTCAGCGCTCGTGACCTGAAGCGGCGCCGTAGGCGCTGCTTTTTTATACTCAAATTATCTACGCAATGCCGATTGCTAAAAGCTACAAGCTGTGATAAAATAGACCCCATTATGACAACAAACGTTGAAGTGAAGAAAAACTCAAACGAAAACGCACTTTCGCTTGTTCGACGCTTCCAGAAGCGAGTACAGGAGTCAGGCGTGCTCCCTCGCGTGCGATCTCTTCGCTACAGCGATCGAAAGCTCTCAGATCTCAAGCAAAAGCGAGCAAAAATGAAGAAACTTGCTGGAAAGGAGAAGTACGAACTCGCAAAGAGAATGGGTAAGCTAGTTGAAAAGAAGAAGCGACGCTAAGAAAGCATCTTCATCCCGTGCGCTTCGCATGTGGAACAAAGCTGCATTCTTAGTACACACGTCGTATGGCTATTCTCGAAAAAAATAACCTCACCGTACTCCGTAAAAATGGCACGATCCCTTCGGTGCCATTTTTGGCGATTAAAGAAAAGATTCTTGGCAAAAATTATTCGCTCACGGTTATTTTCTGTACACCTGCTGAGTCACAGGAACGAAACAAAGAGTACCGCCAAAAAGACTACCCGACAAACATACTATCATTCCCCCTTTCAGATACTGAAGGAGAAATCTATATCTGTCTCTCAGTCGCGCGCAGAGATGCAAAGAAATTTGAAATGTCCTATGCAAAATTCCTTCACCTTTTGTGTATTCACGGGGTACTTCATTTGAAAGGACATGATCATGGTAGTACAATGGAGCAACTGGAGGAAACTTTGCTAAAAAAGTTCTTCGCGTAATCACTTGTGGCAAAAAGAACTCACGACATGGTGGTAGGCATCGACATCGGAAGCGGAAGCTTGCGAGCTTTGGGATGCCTGTATCGTGAGGATGCCAAGTTCCCCGTAGTAGTAGCAACCTACAAGAAGTCTCTCGACGGTATGGATCGTGGAAACATCACGGACGCAGATGACGTGGCACAAGAATTAGAAAAGGCACTCAACTCTCTCATGGAGCAGTCAGGGCATGGCGTGGTTCACACACTTGTCTCACTTGGTGCTACTGGTTTGGGCTCACATCATGCAAATGGCCACGCGCAAGTGTCTCGAGGAGATGCGTCGGTCACGGATTTAGATATTGAAAATGCGATTAAAGATGGAACCAAAGGAGTCCCTGATGTACGAAACAAATCTGTGGTGCATACGATTCCCATGAAATACAAGCTCGACGGTGTGGACGTACCGGGCGACATCATCGGTGTACGAGGAAACAAACTAGAAGTGAAGACTCTCTTTGTCACCTATCCACTCCAGTGCATGAATGTGCTCAAGAAGACACTTGAAAAAGCCTCCATCCGTGTCACTGACATCGTGGCAGGACCAGTAGCAGAAAGCATCCCCCTTCTCACAAAGAAGCAAAAGGTTGCAGGTGTGGCGCTCGTCAACATCGGCGCTGGCGTGACCTCCGTGCTTGTATACGAAAACAACGTACCACTTCTCGTGTCTACTATTCCTGTTGGAGGAGATGACATCACCAAAGACATCGCACTTGGACTCAAAATCACACTCGAAGAAGCAGAAGACATCAAGCTCGGGAAAAGTGCTCTTGCTCACTCAAAACGACGAGTCGAAGAAATCATCGAAGCGCGTCTGGAAGACATGTGCGTCAAACTTAACAAAGAGCTTGATCGGATACACAGACGAGAACTGCTCCCTGCAGGAATTGTCGTGTGCGGATCCTCATCACTTGTTGCTCGACTTGAGTATGTATTTCGTTCAGAGCTGAGACTCCCTATCAAAATTTC
>JBDKFI010000019.1:0-12011 GCA_039798825.1 Candidatus Parcubacteria bacterium
TTCTGCTTCCTCAGGAGAAAGCAGAACACCATTCACCCGGACTTCAGTGTCTGTGATCACCCAGAGACGAACTTCCGGTGGCAAGACGATGATACAACTGATTTTGTCCATGTGGACTCCTTGTTGTTTGAATTGAACAGACTCCTACACTCTAACGTAGTTTCTATCTTCTGCAAACTTTCCTCTAGTCTTATACCTACATTACACGTAGTTGCACATTCAACACCTACGTGTACACTGAGATTATATGAAGTTGCACCCTCTCATGAACGCTATCGGTGCCTGGATCTACATTTTGATGGTTGTGGGTGTGATCTACACACTACAGTCACCAAACACACCAGATCATGGAATACTTGCACCGGTATTTCTTCTCAGTTTGTTTACACTGTCTGCTACTGTCATGGCGTTCTTGTTTTTCTATGAGCCATGTAAACTCTACTTTGACAACAAGCGCAAAGAAGCGCTTGTCTACTTCATGAAAACACTTGGATTCTTTGCGGTGATGGTTGTGATATTTTGGGGAGCACTTTTGTATAGTCGTACAGCACATACCATCACGTTTCCACAAGGTGGAGAACGTCTCGTGCAAGGACAAACCTATACACTGACCTGGACAGGTGGAAGAGAAGAAGTGACGCAGATCTTTTTGGTAGATACAGCGCTCAAAGAAGAGAGTACATCTGCAAGTATTTCAGATAGGATCTATGGAATTGAAAACAAGCATCAGTACACCTATACAATCCCCAAAACGGTTAAGCCTGGCACCTACGAATTTCAAATAGGATCTCAAACGAGCGCTCCATTTGAAATTGTTTCGAAATAAAATTTCCAAAATCTTTCTACTATACTTTCATACAGAAAGGAGCTCTCATGAAAACCATTGACTCGGGTCATATCTACGAGCTTGAGTTCTTAGGGAGTGGAACACAAACACTCACCTTCCTAAAGAGATCGGGTGGCGCTGTATCTTACGATAAAGAGTGGGACAGTGTTCAGACACAGGAGGTTCTCCGTGCACTGATTGAACGCACGAAATATCTGTACAGTATTCTTCCTTGTGTTGAGACACAGGACGCGATCCACCATCTACGAATGGCGCTCTTTATGTACGAAGTTCGCGCGTGGAGACGTAAACAAGAAAAGGTAAATAGAAAAGAAGATGAACACGACGACTCCTCACATCCTCGAGTGTGGCGCGACAACCCATTTGATGATGTGCCGTTTAACGAAATCGACATTGAACTCCGACCCACTGGAGATGATGGGCACATCATTCTGTAACCGCTACTTCGCGCGATGCGCGAAGTAGCGGTCTTTTGTACCTAACTACAAAAGTGTGAGCTGGTATACTTCAGAAATGAAAGGAGAGGCTTTTAATGCTATATCACACTTGGTTGGTGCATCATTATCTATTCTTGTTACCGTTATTCTCATCGTACTTGCATCACTGTATGGAACCGCGTGGCATATTGTTTCATTTTCACTCTTTGGGACATCCTTGATCCTTCTTTATCTAGCCAGCACGCTCTACCACGCGTCGAGAAAAGAGAGCTGGAGAAACAGGATGCAGCGATTTGACCATGCGATGATACTCGTACTCATCGCAGGCACCTACACACCGTTTATGCTCACCGTACTCCGTGGTGGATGGGGATGGAGTATTTTTGGCTTCGTGTGGGGAATCGCGATTCTAGGTATCATTTGGAAATTTGTAGCGACCTCCATCACAGGCACAGCATCAACCATACTCTATCTTCTTATGGGGTGGGTGGTGGTTGTAGCTGCGTATCCATTAGTACACGTAACGACAAAACATACTCTTATCTTTCTTATCCTTGGAGGCGTAGCGTACACGCTTGGTGCAATTTGTTACTCCTACGAAGACCATCCACGATTTCAAACATGGAAGATTACGCCGCATAATATATTTCACCTTTTTGTGCTTCTTGGAAGCGCAAGTCACGTGATCGCAATCATCTGCTTACTCCCTCTGTCGCTTCATCTATAAGATACTGCGCGCTATACTACTTTGTACATGCCACTCTTTTTCTTGGGACTTCTCATAGCACTTATTCATGGAGTTTTTACAGATGACTCAGTGCCGCAAGCGTATCAATCACAGGAAAGCTCGTATTCACAACCTTTATATCAGGATACCTACTCTCGACCTTCTTTTGCCACCCATAGAATTTCGTACGACGACGCACTGGATGAATACTGGGATGAAATAAAAGAATACATCAACGGTACCGAAACTATCGAAGTGTATTCCTATGAGAGCGGAAACTACTACACCCTAGACGCAGACATTTCAAATGGCGAAGTGGAGAGTATTTACTTTCCAAGCGGTGGATACATCTACATCAATGCTGACTTAAACTCTGATGGGACAGGGGAAGGGTATGGATCTGACAGCTACTGGGACGTGGAAATCGATTCCTATCTGATAGAAAATGCCGTAGAAGAGTGGGCAAGCGACAATGGTTACGAAATCAGCTATTGACAGCAAAATGGGGGTCAGGACGTTACAAACCAGAAAAAATGGTATACTTGTCCTTGTACATAAAAAATATGCCAAAACCAAACGCAGCGCTTATGAAGCCAATGACAATCAGCCCTGAACTGGCTGTTGTGATCGGATCAGGCCCAATGTCTCGAGGAGAGGTTGTTAAAAAACTCTGGGAATACATCAAGAAGAACAATCTTCAAGATGAAAAGAACAAGAGAAACATCAATGCTGATGAAGCGTTGAAGAAAGTATTCGGTGGAAAGGCTACCGTCAATATGTTTGAAATGACGAAGCTTGTTTCAGCTCATCTTTCATAGAACTTTTTCCTATTTCAAAACGCCAGGAGCAAGGTCACTTGCTCCTGGCGTTTTGTGTGCTATTTGATCTTGAGAAGAGTAAGTGTAGTGAGTGATGCTTCCGCTTCTTCTCGAGGAGGTGCAGGGCGTTCAAGCTGCATCCTACTTACTCCACTTCGCTCTGTAATGGGTCTATTTCGTATGACGACCTTTTCAGCGTGGAGTGCCTGGAGCGTGGCGTCGTATGAACCAAACACATAGACAGATGCGCCAACGCGAAGCGAGGGGAGAAGTGTCTCATCTCCACTTGGAAGAGTAATTGTTGAAGTGGCGGTCATAGAAACGGGTACCGCGTAGCCTTTCGCATCGTCAAGTTCAACGGTAACAGTGTTCTCTTTAAAATCCACTTGGACAATAGTTGCCTTTCGAAAGGTGACATTGTTATCAAGAGTAAACTCACTTTGAGCAGAAAGAGTAGCTGGAGATGAGAACACCACAAACGCTACCGCGGTTGGTAAGGTGAGTATGGCAGTGCTAATAAAAAACTTTTTCATAGTATTAAGTAGATGTACTCTCCGTGACGGGAGAACACCACAAAATATGACACACGCAACCCTACGGGCTGCGCATGTCATATTTACAGTCACTATGGAAGACTATGCTTCTTATTTAGTGGAGACCAAATCCAAACCCTTGTTTGAAGTGGAAACGACCTCCTTTATCGTTGTCACTCTTCTTGTCATCATCCTTCTTAGCGTTTGTGTTCTTCTTCCATTCACCTACATGGGCAAATAGTCGAACACGCGCAGCAGTAAGTGTGGTTCCGTCTGTGCTCATGGCACCAGAAACCATTACCTGTTCTCCGACCACAAGAGAACTAAGTGTTGGTGTGGTGCTTGTAGCCTTTTGGAATCCAAACACTGTTGAAGTATTTGTGAGGACCGTTAGAACCTTGTCGCCGGTTTTCACCGTAAAGGAACCTTGAGCAGCGTTCACGCTCTGCACGGTACCAACTTTCGTTGTTACTGATCCTAGAAGGGTTGTATCTAGGATCTTCGATGCTTGTACATGAAGTGTAGTTCCAATTGAGGTAAGTACACCCGATACGGCAACTTTGTCTCCAACACGAAGCGTTTGCGGACTTGATGTGCTTGATGTCGGACTTGTTGCTATCGTTGTGGAAGCGTTTGTGATAAACGCCCAGTTGATAACAGTATTCTTCAGATGCGAGACTGCGTTCACCACATTTCCTGAGATGGAGGTGATTTCTGCTCCGACAACGCGAACGATGCCATCATCTCGAATGCGAACACTGAGAGAAGATGATTGCGAAGCCTCAAGAGCAGAGGCAGGGAGTGCAAAGAATGCGCTCGCCAAGAGAATTGAACTAATAGTAGTTGTAAGTCTTTGTAGTTTCATGATGGTTGATGATTAGTGCATACTAATAATCAAAACAGGAAACATTTCACACGAAGTATGAAATGTACTTGTTTAGTGAGACGATGCAAAAGAATTCGTGTAAAAATCTTTGAGAATCTTTTGACCGCCCATACTCTCTATAATCGACAAGGCTGGCAAGGTGTGACAAAACATTTTGTATATTTGTCTACTTTTTTGGTAGTTTTGGTGCAAAAATAAAGGATTCTATGCCAGTCATAGAGATCTTCACAACACCATGGGAAATTCTCTTGCGCGAGTATAAAAAAGGGGGGTATACTCAATACTACTTATCACTTATCGCACTCTTTTATGCCGAAACATCTAGAATTCAAAGCTCCTGTTCAAACAAGTGACACCTCTGAATTCATGCCCTCACAAAGACTCCCGGAGCACTTGGCTGTATTTGCAAATCTCTCCAAAGAAGCCCGTGGAACAATGGATCCTGCGATACGGCGATTACTAGAACTTACCGACATAACAGCACTCAGGTCAGCTGCGCTTCCACACAACGGTTAGACTTCTCACAAGAGTTGATACTCTTGACGTTTCTTGATTTTTATGAGAGAGTAACGAGATAGCCCACTCTCATTGTATAGGGCTTTCCACAACGTCACATGGCACTTATTCAAGAACTACGAAACGTATTGGAGTCATCCGAGCTCACCTTCGAAGAAGCGAGGGCTTTTGAGGCTGGACTTACTATGTTGACCGAAGAAGAACAGAAGGAATTCGAGAATGTGATTAAAGGAGACCTAGAACTCATCTACCCGCTTTATATCAACTTCAAAGCGAAGCTACGTGCAGCGCGCGGAACCAAGGAAGACTGGATGACGGCTGTAGAGACAGAAATTGTTCAGCTTGAAGACTTCATCTCAAAACGACGAGTAGGAGATGAAATCATGTAGAGATCTGTGAGGATCAAAGAGAAGAGGTGTAGCAACAGTAGTTGCTACACCTCTTTGCTTTCTGATGTCTTTCACTGGTCAGTGAGTACGGTGAGCGGTATACTAAAGAGATCATGAACCACCTGGTTTCAAGCCTTTCGCTTATTTTTCTCAGAAAAGATTCGAGACTCGTTATTATTTTCTCCACGGCGGTCTTTCTTCTTCTCTTGCTTCTTGTACAAAACGGAGAAGCGGCACGGAGCGCCTTTTCGTTTGATGTGCTTCCACTCTCTGAACGACTATCCCTTTTCTTTTCTACTTTTTTTAACATACGCAATACGTTTACCGCAGGAACGCTCATTCTCGCAATACTTGGATCACTTCTTGGAGGTATCAATATCGCTTTGGCGTACATCTACGTACGCTTGCGCGGCGAAACCATCCTACGAAGCGGTCTCTACAGTGGTATCGGTCTTTTCTTTGCATTCTTGGGTATTGGATGTGCGGCGTGCGGTACAGCGTTTCTTTCTGTCATTCTTAGTCTGTTTGGTTTCTCTGCAATGCTTGCGCGATTGCCGTACCAAGGGATGGAAATAGGGTACATTGGTCTCATCATACTTATCATGGCAACCTATACACTTTCAAGCAAAGTGAGTGCTCCTAACGTGTGTTAGACTTTCTGTATGTCAAAAGCCCTAGAGGTACCAGCAATGGCGCAAGTGTTGCGATGGATTGGTATCCTGATTATTCTCTTTGCGGTCTTCTATCAAGAATTTGATCTCACGTTTTTAAACACACCAACCTTAGGTGGAGTTACCAACACTGTTGGCTCCTACTATGAAGTATCGAAAACAACCGATGGCGACACGCTTCATGTGATGATTGACGGAGTGGATGAGCGTGTACGACTGATTGGTATCAACACACCAGAAACAGTAGACCCACGAAAAGAAGTCCAGTGCTTTGGAAAAGAGGCGAGCGATCGCATGAAAGAGCTCGCACAGGGTAAACTTGTACGACTTGAATACGATGATTCGCAAGGTATGCGCGACACCTACGGAAGGCTTCTCGCGTATGTATATCTAGAAGATGGGCAAATGATCAATAGAAAGATGATAGCAGACGGGTATGCATACGAATACACCTACATGAGACCGTATCGCTATCGAGATGAGTTTCGTGAACTGCAAACGCTTGCTCGCACATCCAAACGAGGTCTCTGGAGTGACGAGACCTGCAATGGATCTACTTCATTTCTTCATTAAACACTATGGGAGTCATCCGCTACATGTTAGGTGTCGTCATCAAACTTGCACTTGCACTTATCATTTTTTCTTTCGCCGTCTGGCTTGTAAATCTTTTACTTCCTCAGTTTAAGTTGATGGATATCGTGAGTGGAAAAATCTTCTCTACAGATTGGCTTCCTGCACCAAAACAGTATGGAGGTCTCTTTGGTAATAGAACAGCAACAACGGGGGGTATGAATGGCAAGCTCTATGTACACGGAGACCCGTACCAATACAATCCGAATCAATTCCAAAACCAATACATAAGCTACGGGTCAAGCACTACCCAGCTCTTCGCGGGGAACACAACGACATATCTTGATCGTTCTATATACGTGCGAAATCTTTCTCTTTACGAAGGGGGTAGTATCTCATATGGATCAGTATTTGTTGGTGAAGCGCAAGGAACTCTTTTTAAGAATGGTCTCTTTCCTATCTACATCGTGGATAGTACTGGGCGCGTACTTTCCGCTACACAAGCGATTAACACTGGACCCTCTCAAACACAAGGATGGTTCCGATTCCAAGTAACGATCCCATCTACACTTCCGGCAAATACCTCGTGCCTCCTTGTGTTTGTCTCTTCAAATGACGACCGTGTACAAATGCGAATTCCTGTGAGGTGTAATTGATACACCCTCTCGCAACGGGCAGTGGACGATAAAGAAAACACCCCCGCTCTTGGGCGGGGGTTGTTTCAATGGTCATTCTGACCGGCGAGATCCTTCCCGATCTCGCGCTCGACTACGTGCGGAGCGCGAAGCTCCGCAATCTGCTTGTCGAGTCGCTGCTGGAGACGTCCCAGGACATCCTCTTGTGTCTTGGCGCCTGTGGTCACTTCCACAACGAACTCTGGCGAAAATTGGTCACACAGCTCTTCCATGAAATGGGAGGGGCTAAGCGCACCGAGGACCCTGATGGTTTCAACTGTCAGCGGCATGGTGTAACACCTTTCACTTTCGTTAACACAAACAACCGCACTCATAGTACGCCGTATGTGGAAACAAGTCAATGCATAGGAAACGAAGTGTATTAATTCAAGTAGTCTTTCTTCACCCACTCGCCATCTGGGCCACGAACGAGTTCATCTGGTTCTTTGCTATCGTTTGCACTCGCTAGTTTTGGATCATGTTGTGAAGTGTCTTGCCCGTCGTTTTCTTTTTTGCCAGCATTTCTCAAACGAATGTACTCCACATGAGCGCGTAACCGCTTCAAATGCTCATCAAGATCTCGAGTAGTTTGTGCTTTTTGTTCTTGAGGGCTCAAACGGGGAGCAGGTTCCTGTCTCTTTTCCATGGATTTGGATTTATGCTTGGATTATGCAACGAGTCTGTCAATCACTGACTTCACTACTGACCCGTCTGCTGTGTCACCAAGCTCTTTCATCATCATTCCAACAAACATACCTTTCTTTGTTGCATCAACTGGGTTTGCTGCGAGCTTTTCCTTCACTCTGTCTTCAATTTCTTGTTCTGACATTTGCGCTGGGAGAAGCGCTTCGATAACGGCGAGTTCTGTCTGTTCAGATTCCGCGAGGTCAGCACGACCACCGGCTGTGAACTGGTCGATAGAATCCTTTCGTTGTTTTGCCATACGCTTGAGCACTTTCATACAATCTTCATTTGAAAGAGGTTCTGTAGGTGGGCGACCCTGAGAAACAAGTTCATTGGTAAATGCTGCAGAAATGAGACGAAGGACATTGAGTCGATCCATATTCTTTGCGATCATCGCAGCTTTGATTTCAGCTTTTATTGTGTCTTGCATATGAGAAAAAGTATAGCATAAGGCGAAAATACAAATGATAAGGTATAAAGCTTTAAGGAATAAGGGAATTACACACAATAAAAAATCCCCTCGCGCAAGCAAGGGGTGTGCAGCCGGAGCTACACGGGGTTGAGGGATGACCCTCGACCGATGCCCACTCGGGCTCAGGTCGAGAAGGCGACGGAGGCAGGGGAGGCCTGGTCGATCGTGCCGGCGGCCTGGCCGGTGTCGATCTTCGGCGCTTCGATGGTCGGGTCGGCACCTTCGTGGCCGGCAGCGTTCGGGATGTCGGGCGTGGCAATGGATTTGCACCAGCCGCCGCCGAGTTGACGGTTCATCTGACTCTCCTTGAAGAGGGTTGTCGATCGCGCCACCACGGGAGTGTGATGGCTAAATCTAGTCTAGCAACACCGTACTCTCTGTCAAGAGATTTCACACATTCTGTGGATAACAGCTATGTCTAAAAACCATACACGAGAAACCTTTCAAAAGTTCTTCTGCTACACACGGCGCGTTACACGCTGTATACTGCAGATATGTCACCACTTGTCCTCATCACCCTCTTTGGTACCGCTATCATCATACTCCTTGTAAGCATCCTTCTTCGCGGTGTAGGATCTAGAAAAGACACATCGGAAGACCAAACATTTCTCGTGCTTCAAGACCAGCTAGAGCGTCTCACGCGCACCGTAGACGAACGGCTACGATCTTCACAAACAGATCTTCATCAAGTACTTCGACATCAAGATAGTGAAGCAAAGAAGCTCATCACCGACATCACTCGTGAACTCACGGAAGTGAAAGAGGCGAACAAACAAGTGTTCTCTATGACGGAACAACTCCAAAATCTTCAAGACATTCTGAAAAACCCGAAGCAACGAGGCATCTTGGGTGAATACTATCTAGAAACGCTACTCAAAAACGTGATGCCACCAGGGTCGTACGAAATGCAGTATCACTTTCCTGACGGTACGATCGTGGATGCCGCAGTGTTTGTGAAAGATAAAGTCATACCAATAGACTCCAAATTCTCTCTTGAAAACTACAATAGAATTTCGGAAGCAAGCGGTACCGACAAAGACTACTTCGAAAAAGCATTCGTCAACGACTTGAAGAATCGCATTGTAGAAACCTCCAAATACATACAGCCAGAACAAAACACCATGGAGTTTGCATTCATGTTCATTCCGCATGAAGCGATCTACTACGATCTCATCATCAACAAGATTGGAACGATCACCGAAGAGACGGAAAACCTCATTCAACGGGCTGCTTCAAAGTACAAAGTGATCATCGTATCACCAACGTCATTCCTCGCATACCTCCAAACCGTGCTTCAAGGATTAAAGGCGATGCAGATAGAAGAATCAGCAAAAGATATCGTTAAACGTGTGGGTGAACTCGGCAAACATTTGAAAGCATACGAAGAGCATCACAACAAACTAGGCAATACACTTGGCACCGTGATGAATCACTACAACAACGCAAGTAAAGAGATGAAAAAGGTGGACAAAGATGTCATGAGGATTACAGGAGAGGCGTCTGGTATCGAACCAACTCTTTTGGAGAAAACAACATCAGAGGAGGAATAGGGGAGAATATTTCTCAATGAAAGAATTTTCAATATTCAACTACATACCATATAAGCGGACCGTTGTACCGAAAAGATACAGGACTAGCACAATAGAAAACTGCGGCCGTAGCCGCAGCAGTCGATGATGAATCAATTTTCAGTCGGCCGAGAGCTTCTCGTATGCCTTGACGGCCAAGAAAGCACCAAACGAGAAAATGAGGACCGCCAGAACCCAACAAAGGATCCATAGTGGCACGTTCACCAGGTCGATCGACTCCAGGAACCCGAACCCTGGAGAACCCTTGATTTCCACCATAGTAGCCTCCTTTGTTGTGGTGGGACTGTTCAAAATACATTATCCCATGAATACCTTGTAAAGTCAATGTGAAGCTCTTGCATAAAATCTCCAAATACTGTATAATTCTCGCACTATGTCATTCGCAGTTATTCAAACAGGGGGAAAGCAGTACAAAGTCGCCGTAGGTGACGAAATCGCCGTTGAGAAAATCAAGGGTGAGTACAAGGTTGGGGACAAGGTCACTATCGAGTCTGTTGTCATGAAAGACGACGGTGCAAGTACTGTGCTTGGTGCTCCATACATTCAAGGAGCAACTGTTGAAGCGACAATCACTGAATCAGCAAAGCTTGATAAGGTCATGATCGTACGCTACCGAGCAAAGTCACGCTACCACAAGCGAAACGGTCACCGACAACCGTACATGTCACTCAAGATCGACGCAATTAAGTAAATTCAAAAAGCCGCCCCGAAGGGGCGGCTTTGCATCAGACCTTCACACCAACCCACAACGGGTTTCGGTTTCTACCAGTGACGCCACGTCTTCCTGTTAGGCGCTCAGCTGTTGGTTTCTGCGCAGAAGATTTAGCAAACGCGCGTAGGAACGCTGCCTCTGTAAGGTTCCTGATCAAGTTTTCGGAAAACCAGAGGGAAAACTTCGCTGAGTACACCACGGAGATATAGAACATGACATGCTTATCTTCCGGCATGTCATAGACCCCGTATACCCCCGCATCCTCCAAATGCTTCAGCGCCGAGCTCTTGCTCTTGAGACTTTCACACCAGGAAAGTGTCTTCATCTGTTTGAACATTCGCTCAGTCACATCCCCCATCCGGGCATCCCTCCTCTCTTGAATCAACCGAAAAACAGTCGATGCAAACAGCTGGGAAAGGATCTCTTTCTGTTCTTTAGAATACATGTTCGAGACTCCTCTCTCAAAAAATTAAGAACTAGACACTCTCTACCCTATAGCATATTTGAGTCTTCGTCAAAGATTACGCGCGTCGTTCAAACGCAGAAGCAAACGTGCTTCTATCCACATATTCAAGTTCAAGCCCGCTTGATAGCCCTCGAGCAAGCGTGGAGAGCTTCACCTGATCAATTCCCACAATCTGTCGCACTGTTTTCTCTACATACTCCTTTGTGGTATCTCCATAATCAGTCACAGGAAGTGCGAAGATGATTTCTCGAAGTGTCCCTGCGCCCAGCTCATCATGCACACGAGAGGTGAGTTCGCGTATACGAATGAGCTCTGAGGGCTTTTCTGTAAGTGGTGGCACCAAGCCTCCCAAAATAAAATACATACCATGGTAGGATCCAGTTTTCTCCACAGCGTCCATGTCGAGCTCTTTCTCTAAAAGCATGATAGTGCTTTTGTCTCGAGATTCATCAGAACAGATTGAACACGATGTTGTTTCCATTTGTGCATGTTTGTCACCAAAGAAACGAAAACAGGTATCACATTGCTTCCCTGTAAATTTAAGTTCTTCAAGCGCCTTAATAAGCTGCTCTTTAAAGTGAGAATGCTCTCGCAGGAGATAATATACAAATCGCTTGGCTTGCTTAGGACCAATACCAGGAAATCGCATAAAAAGTTCAGCAAGTCGATCAGTTGCGTTCATAAGAATGCAGTATAACAAAAAAAGTCGCCCCAGGCGGGGCGACCACTGTCATCCGGATATTCATCCAGAACACCTTTCTACTCTACATGTGGTCCGGGAAGAATGCCTCCAGATACACAGGCTGTCCACGAAAGGTGATCCCAGGGACTACGGAGTCCGGCCGAGGATCTCGCATACTGACACCAACAGGACGGAGAAACTGCCAGTCACGATCTTCGATGAATTCATCATCGCAACAGATCGCGGTGTGCGGATGATCTTCCTCCCACGCCAGAACTGAAGGCAAGGAGACGGAGCGGAGGTCACAGAACCCGTAGTAACCGGGCTCATAGCCGTAC
>JBDKFI010000020.1:0-11190 GCA_039798825.1 Candidatus Parcubacteria bacterium
CGAAAAAAGACACCAGCGAGCAATTTTCAATGTTTAATTTTCAATTTTCAAATAAAGAAACAAACACAGAAGCACGGGTGAGGGAGTTTTTACACAATAAGGTTGCAATAGATGTTGGGTCATCTACCGGTGGGTTTACGGACTTTTTGCTTCAGTATGGGATAGCACATGTGGATGCAGTAGATGTGGGAACTTCACAGCTTCACGAAAAGGTACGAAGCGATGGACGAGTATCTGTGTATGAGAACATGGATATACGTGACTTTGTTTCGGATACGCTGTACGACGTTATCGTTGCAGATCTGTCGTTTATTTCACTTGAAAGTGTTTTTGAGAAGATTGTTTCCTTCGGAAAAGAGGGTGCTCTATGTTTCCTCCTCATTAAACCACAGTTCGAGGTTGGAAAAGGGAACACCAAGAAAGGTGTTGTTAAAGATGCTGAGCTTGTTGATGTGCTGCTTGAAAAGTATCGTTACATCGGAGAGCGGCTTTTAGACGCTGTGCGTATTGTGCCTTGTGTCATCACAGGTGGAGATGGGAATCAGGAGTATTTTTTGGTAGGAAGAAATCGTAGTAAACAGCAAACAGTGAGCAGTGATCAGTAAACAGTGAACAGTTTGCAGTGTGCGGGTATGTCGTGTTGTATTGAATATTATTTACTTATACGAACTAACAATAAAACCGCCCCCGAAGGGGGCGGTTTTATTGTACTCATTCTGTACTATCTGCGTATGCAGACAGAAACTAGAATGCGCGGCGTGGACGATCCTCTCGTGGAGCGAGTGGACGCGCTACGTTCACCGTAAGACGGCGACCCTGGAATTCCTGGTCATGGAACATAGCGATAGCCTTTTGAGCTTCTTCGTCAGATGACATTTCAACGAAGCCGAAGCCCTTTGAACGGTTAGTCATCTTGTCGATGATGATCTGTGCTGAAGTCACATTTCCAGCTGCGCTGAAGTGTGCCTTAAGATCCTCGTTAGTAGAAGTGTAAGGTATTCCCCCTACGTATAGCTTTGAATTCATTCTTTTTGATAAGACACCCGTACGGGCATCCTAGAAACTAATTGTTAACAATAAGCCCTAGCGCACAGTCATACAAGTGTAGAAACAGTGTAAAACGTGGAGTTGCTTATTAGGAATCCAGTATACCACATCTAAGATAGTTTGTACATACTTTCGTGTACAAACTATGTAAAGCGCTTGTTGTATAAGGTGATTTAGTTAGAAGGAATTTTTAGTTTCTAGTTTTCAATTTTTAAAACACCCATAGATTATACAAGATATGAATAAGAGTATTTTTATTAAAAACTAAGAACTAGAAAATAAAAACTCAAATTGTAAGTCTGCTTACAATTTTCCTAGATCAAGCGTTTGTGTCACGCCTACTTCTTTCACAAAGTCGTGTACGTGAGATACGATAATCACCGGTCCTTCGAAGTTCTTGATTGCTTCTGCGATGAAGGGGATGTGACGGAAATTGATGTGGTTGGTCGGCTCATCCAAGATGAGAAGTCCTGGTTGTTGTAAGCGCAAATATGCGAACATGAGAAGCCCTTTTTGTCCTTCTGAGAGAAGTCCAATTTTTGCAGCGAGCTGTTCACTTCCTAAGAGCATGGACGCTGCTGTGCGACGAAGAAGTTGGTCGTCTAATTTCTTGAGCACGTGTGCAAGCTCTTGGTATGCAGATTTATTGAAGTCGAGCGTCGAGAAGTCTTGACGATAGTATCCTACACGTATGCCTTCTTGTATGGTCACACCTTGCTCGGTTTGCTTTGCGATCTTTTCTAGAAGGGTTGTTTTCCCGATACCGTTTGGTCCAACAATGTGAAGCTTGTCTCCTTTGCGTAGTTCGATATCGACAGTTCGCGTGACTGGTTCTCCATCATGAAGCACTTGCACATGCTCGAACTTCACGATGACTGACCCGATGTCTTCTTGGCACTGGATTTCAAATGGCTTGATGGTCCTGTCTTCTTTTCGAACGTCCACCTTGTCTTCTTCCATTTCTTCGATCTCATCTTTTAGTTTTGCTGCAAGTTTACGCATCTTTCCTCCTTTGTGCGCAAAGAAGTTTACTTTTTCTTTATTGCCGATGATTTCTTTCTCGAGCTGAGCGTTTGCACGTTGCTCGCGCTCCACTTGTCGTTTGATATCTTCTACCACTTTGTAGTAGTTGCCGACATACTGCTCTACTTTTTTGTTCTGCGTATTGATATAGAGAACGCCATGGGTAAATGAGTTGAGAAATGGTGCATCGTGAGAAATAACAATCACCGTACCTTCATAGCTTTTGAGAAAGTCTGTGAGAAGCGCGATACCGGCTTTGTCCAAGTTGTTGGTCGGTTCATCCAACAGGAGAATGTCTGGATTCTGAATAAGTGCTTGCGCAATGAGAAGGCGTCCCTTTTGTCCACCAGAGAGTTCTTTTATTTTTTTGTCAGGGGAGGTGACAAGTTGTACAGTTGCGAACACCTCTTTTGCTTTTTTGTCGATGTCGTAGACTTTTTCTTCAAACGCACGTTCGAGAAATTCTCGAACTGTCATATCCCAATCTGTGTGTGGGATAAACTGACGCGCAATCGCAACGTGGAGGTTTTGTCCTATAATAACGCGACCTTCTTCTGGCCTTCGTTCTCCTGTGATGAGTGAAAAGAGTGTTGATTTACCTGCGCCGTTTTGTCCCATGAGCGTAAGCTTGGTTCCTTTGCGCACAACAAAGCTCGCCTCTTCGAGGACGTGTTTTATCTCGCTGTAGTTGAAGGTGACATCTTCGAAACGAAGAACTGATTCGCCTCCAACAGGAATTTGTTTTTCAACGGCCATATATAAACTAGAGGTTAGACAGTAGACTTTAGTGGCGCGGCGCCGTAGGCGCCGCTCCAAGTGCTTTCTATACTAACACATTTTCCATGATTCGTCAGCTTCATGATAGAATGGTTGCCATGGATCCTCTCAAAGATATCGTTGTTATTTACCACAAAAATTGTCCCGATGGTTTTGCTGCTGCGTGGTGTGCGTGGAAGAAGTTTGGTGAGAGTGCAAGCTATGTGGCTGCATCCTACAGTGATGCAATTCCAGAAGGGATAGACGGCAAGGAGGTATATGTTCTTGATTTTTCGTATGACGCTACTTCACTTCCGTTGCTTGAATCTAAAGCAAGAAGGCTCGTTGTGATCGATCATCACAAAGGAGGCAAACCTCATGTGGAGCAAACAAAAGAGCATGTGTTTGATTTAGAACATTCAGGTGCGTATCTTGCGTGGGTGTATTTCCATCCAGAGACAAAAGTTCCAGATTTTATTGAGTATCTAAGCGATGGTGATAGAAACATTTTCACACGAGAGAATGCTGAACCAATTTGTACATATATTTGCTCAACCGAAAAAACGTTCGATGCATTTACTCGCACATGTGAGGAGATGGAGAATCCGGCACAACGAGCACAGGTAGTAGAGAAAGGTAGGAGTTTGGAGCGATATCGAGATTTCATACTCGAACCAGCGCTTAACAGTATTCATTTCATTGAGCTTGGGGGTGTCATCCTTCCTGCCGTGAATTGTGTGTTTCCGATGGATGAAAAGTCTCACCTTATACGCACGATGTATGAGAAGTACCCGCCGGTTGCTATGTCATACAGATATGATGAAGGGGAGTGGAAGTGTTCTCTGCGAAGCGACGGGACGTTTGATTGTACTGTGCTTGCCGGAAAGTTTGGTGGTAGCGGGCACCCAGGTGCTTCTGGTTTCTCGATTGCTGCCGAGCCTGGCGTGTTCCCATTTTCTGTTGTGGAACATCCGTTCGAGAAGTAAGAGTGTATACGTTGGAGTTTTCTCTTCACTGTTCTACACTGAGATAATTATGTATCAAGCTTTTGTTCTTATCTTGGTTGGATTGCTTATTGGTGGGTCTTTATACTTCATTCGTGAGGCCGGAAGTGGTGGGTCGCAACTGGTGCTTACTTCGCAGGTCACTGATCATGCGCAGGGCAGTGATGTGACCGTAGACACCGTTCCTGGTACGTATGGTTGCGACTCTATGTCTGGCTGTAAAGACGAGAGCACGCTTAAGCTTACTTCAGACGGTGATGCACGCCTTTCTTCTTCGTTTGAAAACGGTGCTGAGGTTGTGGAAGAAAAGGGGAGCTGGCTTTTTGCACAGGATGGAACGATGCAAATCCTTATCACGGGAACAGATAGTGAGACCTATGGCCTCCCTAGAATATTTTTCATACGGAAAGTTCTCTCGGAAGCGCTTTCTGGACTTCAGTTCGATACTAAGCTCTATTCAGGATGGACCAACCCTGTTTTTACTAAAGAAAGATAGTTGTACTTATCCACTGGCGTGCGGCTATTGGGTCGCTACACTTATAGATAACAGGGTCTCGTTTACCTTTCGGTCGGGGAACCTGTGGATTTTAATAAACACTCTATGCTCTCAAATATCGCTCGTATCTTGGTGGTGGTTGGAGGTATTAACTGGGGCCTTGTAGGTCTTGGTATGCTCATGGGATCAAGCTGGAATCTCGTAAACATGATCTTCGGATCTGTTCCAACACTTGAAGCGGTCGTGTACATCTTGGTCGGCCTCGCGGCTATTAAGATGATCTGGCCTCGCTAGTTTCTCTCTACAACAAAAGCACCCTTTGAGTATTTCGGGGTGCTTTTTGTATTACATATGTTTTCTCATCCATACGGAGAGTTTGTTGTACCACTTTTCTAGTAGCGTGTTTTTGCGAGCAATACGCTGTAGATGTGATTCTACGTACACATTTTCAAACGAGAGGAGGATAAGGCCGATAAGAAGTAAGATTGTCCCATTAAGAATAGGGAGAACAAGCCCTGCAAGTCCAATCAGAATGAGGGTGAGGCCAAGGACTATGTGTACTGCTTTTTTGAGTTCACGCATGTTGTAATCGTAGCACACTTCCTGTGTATAAGAATCTGTTTTGTACATCTTGCGAAGAGACATATTTTCTTGTATGATTATGTGTACATTTAGTGTTTTGCTCCGCGGTAGCTCAGCGGTAGAGCAGTTCCCTGTTAAGGAATTGGTCGTAGGTTCGATCCCTACCCGCGGAGCCAAGCACTGAATTTGAAAAAACGCCTTAGGGCGTTTTTTCGTGCTTGGCTCCGCGGAGTACGCCACCTGCGTGGCGTACGTGTAGGGATCGAATGGACTTTTGGTTCACGCTTTCAGCAGAAAGTGTCAAAAGTCCCGTTTTTATTTTAACGAGCGACGGCGAGGAGAAAATAAAAAAGATCACCCTACCAGCGAGGCAGTTTTGTGACCGATCCCTACCCGCGGAGCCAGCCCTATATTCACAAAATCCCCGAAAGGGGATTTTGTATTTATATTTCGGCGACATGTCAATCATAAAAATTGACAGTACTGCATATATATGCTATACTACTTACGTTCCACTCCTTGATAGCCTGATGGGTGGTTAGGTAGCCCAGTGGGGTTACTGAGAAGGCTAGCGGGCCTCGGGGTTGCTGCCTCGAGAGTAGCCGATAAAAAACTGAAAAGACAAAAAATAAAACTACGTAGTCGTAATATATAGCACCAAACGTGGTGCGGTTGGGAAAGCCAACTACAGCGGGTACCGCTGGCGGGTCCCGGGATAGAACCTGGGGCTTTTTTTATTTCTTATCTATCTTTTCTAGGAGTGACATGATTGCGTCGAGCTTCTCATTCTCGATTCTGCTCAACCGCTTTTGTAGGTCCTCAATCTCTTCCTTTGCCTTTCTGTTTGTTTCGTAGTCTTGTTCAGCATGCACACGATCTCGCTCCACATCTCTGTTCTGTGCCATCATAATGATCGGCGCCGCGTATGCTGCTTGTGTAGAGAATAAAAGATTCAAGAGTATGAATGGATACGGATCCCATTCTCGTATAATGCCAATAACGTTTAATGTCATCCACAATACTACGAAGCATGTCTGAAGGACAATAAACTTCCATGAGCCCATCCACTTCGCTACACCATCTGCCATTTTCTCTCCAAACGTAAGTGCGTCTTCGTGCTTTTTATGCCATGTTGTCATATGCAACAAGTATACAACCTGAAGTGCTTTTGCCAGTGTCTTTTACACAGGCTCAGTATCTGCATCATCAATGAACGGGTCATCTATGTCTTCCAGTGCTACTGGTTCGTCATGTGTGATTCCTGTTAATTCTCGGTGTACATCTCCTTTACTTAGGTACTCTCGATCTGGAAGGAGTGCTATTGCTTCTCGATCAGTGGATGAGAGGTGAAACTCATCCGCCTCTTGTACGAGTGCTTTTTTTGACACCGGAAATCCCACATCATTAAGAAACTCTTCAATTGCTTCTACGCTGTTTCTTTGCATATATAGAAACATGACGATTATTTTTTAATTTACTTACAAAAAACTATCCGACGTGGCAGATAGTTTTTTGGTACAGAACCGTTGTTTCTTTGCTTGTTATGCTACGTGAGCCGTCGAGTGGTGAGGGGAGAGTTTTTTGTAGAGTTCGGTATAAGCAATTGCTGTGACTGGAATGGTAAACAAAAGACCAAGCCCAAGCGCAAGAAGACCAAGAAGATTGAGGATGCCAAACACAAACATAAACCCAACGAGCTTCCAGAATTTTCCAGCGGTCATCGCCCAGCTCTTTTTAAGAGCATCTACTGCGTTTAGGTTCTCGTGTTCGACGATGAGGTAAGGATAGAACTGTAGACGTACCGCAGCATACAAACCAGGAAGAACGAGGAGAATCACACCCACAAATACTACTAGAACATACAGTATTGATGCTAAGAAGTAATGCAGGGTGACTTTATAGGTCGTAAACGGTGTGAGTAAGTCCTTATAGGTCGGTGTCTTGCCTGATGTGATCACAAAGAGCGCCGCCAAAAATGCGAGCGTGGTGAGTCCAGCTATAATGTTTCCAATAAGTGGAATACCACCTGTGATGAGCCCAATAATGAAACTCCCAACAACAAGGCTGATAAGGTATCCAAAGTGTTCTTTCGTCTTTAACCAGCCGAAAGAAAGCAACTCTTTATAGGTAAAATGGTTGTGTGTCATACACAAGAAGTATAGCAGGTATTATCGTATTCTCCACGAGAATACTCACATTTTTGGTTTACTTTGTAGGTATCCCCATACACTCGTATGTGCTGTAAGATATGCATACTACGAACGTCTCATAGGAGTAGGACTATTGGGAAGGGCACTTTATACTCTAGCTATGACCACATACACAAGTAGAGCAGTTTTAATTGGGGGAGTCGTGTTGGTTGCGGCAAGTTGGTTTGTGTACTCCACCTACCATGTGAAAGTGACTCTTTCTAAGATCACTTCGTATAAGGAGTGCAAGGAAGCCGGGTTTCCTGTTATGGAAAGCTACCCCGAGCAATGTATGACCTCAGACGGCAGGACCTTTGTCAATGAGAAGGTGGTTGCTACTACCTCACCAGAAATTGTTGTTTCAGATGCGCTACGTGGCGTAAACATTGCACGTGACCAGCGTGTCACTTCGCCTCTTGTGATAACAGGGGAAGCAAGAGGGTATTGGTATTTTGAGGCATCGTTTCCGGCAGAGCTTTTGGATGGGAATGGTGTACGCATTGCCTTGGCACCACTTCAAGCAACAGCAGATTGGATGACAACTGAATTTGTTCCTTTCAAGGGTACTCTTTCATTTGTTCAGCCAGATACTGCAACGGGTACCCTCATTCTGCGCAATGATAATCCAAGTGGTCTACCAGAGCGTAGCTATGAAGTGCGGATTCCTGTTTCGTTTACCGCTCAGGCACACAATTAGCATCTATCACATGTCCACAGACGCAACAAATAAAGACAACCTCACCAGTGCTCTCAAAGAAGCGTATGATGAGCATTCTGACGCGATATTTAGATATTGCTATTTCAAGCTTTCGGATAGAGAAAAAGCAATTGATCTCACGCAGGATGTTTTCGTGAAGGTTTGGCAGTACTTACTTGCTGGAAACACTGTGGGGAATATGAAAGCGCTGCTGTACAAGGTTGCAAGGAATAGTATCATTGATGAATATAGGAAGAAAAAGTTTGATTCACTCGACGTATTGTTTGATGCAGGGTTTGAACCGAGCGATACGGCAGCACTCGACACAATTAGCATCGTAGAGGCAGGACTCCTCGTTGATAAAATAAAAGAACTTCCGGAGTCGTACAGTGAGGTGGTGTTTATGAGATACGTGGATGATTTGTCCGTGAAAGAGATTGCTGAAGCTCTCGGCGAACAAGAAAACACTATCTCCGTACGGATTCATAGGGGTCTTCATAAATTACGGGCGCATACCACATAACACACATACTATGAACAACGATTCTAATAAAGAAGAGGATATACGAAATGTAAAGATGACTGAAGAAGAAAAGAAAACCGTATGGGACGGAGTACTTCGACGTGTTACGGATTACCCACCCGGCGAGTATCCATTTGAGCGAAAGCCAAGTACATGGGATGGAATCTTTCGTCGAAAAACAGATGTGGTTGACGGAAAGTTGCCACAGAGCATTGACGAAGATGCTTCATCTGAAGATACAAAATAGAACTTCTGTAAGAAAACAGGTTCAGGTCCGTCAGTACAAATGTAGAGTAACGGTGCTTTACTTGCGCCGACCACACTCGCACTTATCAAGTTATTCGATTGTGTTTTACTAAATCTTCGTATGAAAACAAAACTATTCCTCCAAGCGAGGGAGCATGTGAATGCATATCTCGGTTCTATTATTATGTTTGCAGCCTCAACGGTTCTCGTCGTGGTTGCATCTCTTGGTTTCGCGCAGATGGCCTCTGCTCAAACTATTTCAGCTCAGGCTGGTCCTGGTGCAAGTGGCACTCATGTCAGAAATATCCAAACATTTCTCGCAGCGAGCCCAGCTTTTTATCCAGAAGGCTTGGTGACTGGTTATTTTGGTGGACTTACTCAAGCGGCGGTGCAGCGATTCCAGGCATTTTATGGAATTGTAAGCTCTGGTAGCCCGACATCTACTGGCTACGGTCGCGTAGGACCATCTACACTCGCTAAAATGAATCAGCTCATTCTAGGAGGTGGAGGCACAACAACAGGAGATGTCTCTGGTCCATACATAAGCGGTGTCACCGTGGCGTCATCTAGCACGAGTGCATCATTTTCTTGGTCTACCAATGAAGCAGCTACAGGACGACTCTATTACAGCACATCGCCTATACGGTTTACAGAAGGTGAGGAAAATTCTTCTGGATTTATGGTAACAAGCGGTACAAGTGCTGCGTACGATAGTTCACTCCGTACAGCTAACAGCGCTTCTATCTCTGGGCTTTCTTCGAACACAGTCTATTACTACTTGATCGTAGCAACTGACCCTTCGGGAAATGTGAGCGTATCTCTTCCAGGTGCAACCTTTAGAACTAGCTTCTAGTAGGAAACTTGGGGGGTGAGATGAAAATAGCACTATTTCGAACAATCGACATAGTGCTATTTTCTTTTATATTGTTCATTTAAAAGATAAGAAATTGAATGCTATACTTACGATATAACCTTGTATACAAAAACTTTATGCACATCATCATCACCGGGGTTCATATGGATATAACAGAAGCAATACATACGTATACGCTTGAGAAAATGAAGACGCTAGAAAAGTACGTTCCAGGGAGTGACACAAGTGGAAAGCTGACTGTTGAGCTTTCTAAGACTACAAATCATCACACTCACGGCGCCATTTTTCAAGCAGAAGGTATTCTTCATATGAAAGGCAAGGAAAGAGTTGTGCAAACCACGCAGGATGATCTGTATAAAGCGATAGATACACTTAAGGATATGCTGGTTCGTGAAATGGCAGAGTATAAAGATAAAGAGCGTTCCATTGTGCGAAGGAGTGCTCATAAGGTGAAAGCATTATTTAAAAGACTTATGTAATAATTAAAAACGCATGGATCAAGACACTAAAATCACACTACTTGTTATTGTTGGACTCATTGTTATTCTTTCGGGTATAGGTATTTTCCTTCGGTCTGGAACTGAGGTGGTATCTACCACTACCGAGAATGCAACCTCCACAGGACAAAAAGCACAAACTACTACAACTAATCAATCATCAATGAGTACCACATCACAAGCGCTCCCAGGCACATTTACAGGAGCAGTCATCACTACCAATAAGGGCGTTATTGAGATTTCATTTGCAACAGGTACACCAGTTGCTGTCGAGAACTTCGCGAAGCTTGCAGAGAGTGGTTTCTATAATGGGACACGATTCCATCGTGTGATAAAAGATTTTATGATTCAAGGAGGCGATCCACTTTCGAAAGATCCTGCTATGAAAGACAGATGGGGAACGGGAGGTCCAGGATATACGTTTAAGGATGAGGTATCTCCAAATGATCAGTTCACAGAGGGTGTGATTGCAATGGCAAATTCTGGACCAAACACTAATGGAAGTCAATTCTTTATCGTGACTGCACAGGCGGGAACACCATGGCTTGCAGGTAAACACACCATCTTTGGAAAGGTGACAAAGGGTATGGATGTCGCTCGTATGATTGAAGGTGTACAGACAGAGGCAGGAGATCGCCCTGTACAGGATGTGATCGTTGAGCGAATTGATATTCGCTAGTTCCAGGTTCCCAGTTTCTGGTTTCAAGTATGAAATCTAATACATACAAAGACCTTATTGTCTGGCAAAAAGCTTGCGACTTAGCAGTCGAGGTCTATTCTGTTACTGAACGCTTACCTAGTGAAGAAAAGTTTGGATTGCGTTCACAGATGCAAAGAGCTGCGGTTTCAATAGCTTCTAATATTGCTGAAGGGAGCAAAAGAGGAACTAACAAAGATTTTGCGCAGTTTATAAAAATTGCATTAGGGTCTACAGCAGAACTAGAGACACAAGCCCTCATTCTTTCTAGGTTGTCATATTCGAAAAATATCAATCTTGATAAAATAGAAGCTCTTTCTCTAGAAATTACAAAGATGCTTCATTCTCTTACAAAGAGTTTATCTGGAAACTAGAAACTGGGAACTTAAAACTAGTTTATATATCCGCGTTTGAAGTCTTCGAATGTCATTTCGTGCTTTCCTTCTGGCGTGACTTTCATAATGACATCGCTTGCAACGAGCGTGTCAGATCCAATGAGTTCAAGATCAACAGCTGTTACTTTGACTCGTATGTGTTTGTCTGCGTGGTCGACGAAAAA
>JBDKFI010000021.1:0-10055 GCA_039798825.1 Candidatus Parcubacteria bacterium
GAAGGCTTCACCAAACAAGGAGTGATCAACCGCTTCCTCAAGCGCCGCCGTGCATACCTGCGGTTCAAGCCGGAAATCAACAAGCAGAAGATCCTGCAAGACTACCAGGACGGCAAGTGGAAGACCCTGACCGGCATCACGATCAAGCAAGGGGACGAATTCTTCGTGTCACTCGCACCTCGCGGTGATGAGAAGCCGGAAGTGATCTCCGTTCCGATTGCGAAGAAGTAGTACTTCTTCGGAAGTACACATGCAAAGCGCGACAACTACGGTGTCGCGCTTTTTCTTTTTTTAGGAGATTACCTTCTTAAATAGATCCATCAACCAATCTGGAGTGACGTTTGTGTCAACTTTTCCTTGATGCACACCCAATGAAACATCTAAGACTTTCCTGATAAAACCAACTCTCGCTTGATTCAAGCTATCTCGTGCTTTATCTTTTATTTCTTTAGGAAGTTCACTTGCCTTAAAAACAAACACATTCTCCTCGAGAGAGCGGTTATACAAGCTGCGCTCTTCCTGAGACATAACATCATAGCAAGCTATAAAAAATAGCTGAGAGGTTTCAAGGGTTTCGAAAACCTCTACATTATCTATTTCAATTTTTGATTTACCTTCCGAAGACTCAATACCTCTTTCATATAAAAGCCATTTGTAGCCCAAGGTGTTTAATTGATAATGGAAATTTTCATTTTCCAGACGTTTTCTTTCTTCAATTGTTTTGTGCAATGATTGAATCCTTGTATATTCATCATCTCCGCAATGATGAATCATATTGGCACTAAATCGTGCCGTTCTTCCATTTCCATCCACAAATGGATGTAAGTAAATGATAAGGTTAAAAATATACATAGAAAGCACATCTTTAGATATTTCATCACTCTGTATAAGTTTTCTGGCAAGAGTACTGTATTCCGTAAAAATATTCATACGATCCTCATTTGGGGGGAAAGTGAGTTCAACGTCTCCACTATTATTTAACGTCTGAACACCCTCAAAAGAAAAAGCTTTTCGTTTAGACATTGGCTTATGTAGCAAGAGTCCATTGATTCTTTCAAGTGAACTTAGAACTTCTTCTGGAGACAATTGAAGTATCGAAAGTATTTTCTCAGGCGAGTCTATAAATTCCTTTACTTTATCACTAAAGTCCAAAAGTTTTTCTACACCTCTTTCTTTTTCATGCTTTTGATATGCCCAATCAGAAGGATCTCTCTGCTCAAGGGGTAAAGGAGGTCGTCTCATACCAGAATAGTAAACCTTGCAAAGGTTTTTAGCAATTGGTTCGTAGAAATATGCAAAGCGCGACACCTACGGTGTCGCGCTTTTTTCTTTTTCAAACGTTTGTGTCCTCTTACTACCTTGCAAACTCAATCACACGACTCTCGCGTATCACATTTATTTTTATCTCACCTGGATAACGAAGTTCTTGCTCAATGCGAAGCGCTATCTGTCGTGCAAGCTCGCGTGCCTGGATATCAGATACAAGTGCAGGGGTCACAAACACGCGTATCTCGCGTCCAGCCTGAAGCGCATACACACGCTCAATGCCCGCAAACGCAAGCGCAAGGGCTTCCAAATCTTGCAAACGTGTAATGTAACGATCAACGGTATCACGTCGCGCACCGGGCCGTCCTCCAGAGACAGCGTCGGCAACTTGTACAATGACTGACTCCACCGTTTCGTACGGATACTCTTCGTGGTGCGCTTGCATTGCTTGTATGACACGAGAATCTACTCCATACTTTGCAAGAATCTTTCTTCCAATCTCTACGTGAGTACCTTGTATCTCATGATCAACAGCTTTTCCGATATCGTGAAGAAGTGCTCCAGCTTTTGCGACATGAATGTCTGCACCAAGCTCAGATGCGAGCAACCCTGCGATGTGTGCCATTTCAATTGAATGATCCAACACATTTTGACCATAGCTTGTGCGAAAATAGAGACGTCCAAGGAGTGGAATAAGTTCATCAGGAACAGACAGCACGCCACACGCAAGCACAGCCTCTTCTCCTTTCTTTCTCATAAAGAGCCCAATATCTTTCTTCGCCTTGTCGATACATTCTTCGATCTTCGCCGGTTGAATACGACCGTCTTTGATGAGCATTTCAAGCGCATTCACCGCAATCGCACGCCTCACAGAATCAAAACAAGATACCACGATACCGTGCGGCACTTCATCTACAAGAAGCTCCACGCCAGCCAGTCGCTCAAAGGTTTTGATGTTGCGTCCTTCTTTGCCGATGATTTTACCTTTCACTTCTTCGTCTTCTATCTCTACGGTAGATGATGTAAACGAAGAGACATTCGTGTTTGCGATTCTGTAGACACAATTCACAAGTATGTCGCGAGCCTTATCCATAAGACGATTTTCGCCGTCTCGTGAGAGTTTAAGCATGCGAGACTGAATATCTTCTTCTGCCTCTTTACTCACTTGTGCAAAGAGAAGTGTCCGAGCCTCGTCACGCGAGAGCTCTGCAAGTTGTTCGTAAGTACGCTCAAGTTCCTTTTCGCGCTTACCAAGTGATTCCTCCTTACCATCCAACTCTTTTGCACGAGCACGAAGTGACTCTCCGTCGCGCATGAGGTCTTCTTCCTTTTTATCGAGCCTCTCTTCTTGTTTAATCAAACGCTCCTCACTTTTTTCGGCATCGTTTCGAAGCTCCTGTGCACGAAGCAGCGCTTCTTCTTCGATGATGTGCGCCTGTTTCTTTGCGTCAAGAATAAGAGCGTCGAGCTCTTGTTCGATTGAACCACGAGTATGCTTGGCAACATAATGTCGAACGATGTATCCAATAGCCACACCGACCACACACGCGACGAGTGCTGATTCTATGATAAGTACATCCATGATAGGGGATGCTGCTACAAGCGAGAACTACTTGCTAGCTTTTGGTTTGAGTACAACATCGACAATGCCATACTTTTTTGCCTCATCTGCAGACATCCAATAATCTCGATCACCATCCTTTTCAAGTTGCGCCTTTGTCTTTCCTGTTGCTTGTGCAAGCATCTCGTAGAGCTTATCTTTGAGTTTAAGGATGTGCTTTGCAGTGATTTCGATGTCTGATGCTTGCCCTTCGATGCCAGTGAGTGGCTGATGGATCATGACTTCAGAGTTAGGCAATGCATATCGCTTACCTTTCTTTCCTTGTGAAAGGATGACGGCACCCATAGATGCTGCCATACCAGTACACACCGTCACCACGTCTGGTTTCACATGATGCATTGCGTCCACAATAGCAAGACCAGATTGAATTTGTCCTCCTGGAGAGTTGATGTAGAGCGTAATGTCTTTCTTTGGGTCTTCTGCCTCAAGAAAGAGAAGCTGTGCGATCACCAAAGATGCACTGTGGTGATTGACCTCGTCATGGAGAAAGATGATTCTTTCCTTAAGAAGGCGTGAGTAAATATCATACGCGCGCTCGCCAAATTGGCTTTTTTCGATAACAGTAGGGATAAGCATGGGTAGTTAGTAGTTGATAGTTGGTAGTTGGTAGTTGGTAGTTTCAATACAAACATTCAACACCCCTAAGCAACTAAAATTAAAATTCAATAATAATGTCTAAAAATCTTTAAAATACTTGGAAATACTGAGCTTCTGAAGTGTCGGGATACTCGCACTATATCACGATTTATACGAAGGGAAACGATTGACAAATGTATTTAAATATGCTATAATACGCATTGTAGCCATTCAACGCATTTCCGCTTGATTCTGGCATGCTCATCAACAACTTTTCTTTAGAAGGGGGGGGCCTATGGCCGCAGTATTTTACCGTTGGGCGCGAACCAACCTAGAGGAAGCGATTCTCCTCACTTTCCTTGGGCTCACAACCCTCTTCACGGGCGGTGTGTGGCTCTGGGTGGGGAGTGAGAATCTCTCCGTGGTCAGCAGGATGCTCTTCGGAGCGGTGTGGATGGCTTTCATAGCCGTCGCCTTCCACTCCCTGATACAGGGCCGACTCCTCTGGCCACTCCTCAAGTGGGCCGCTTGGGGGGTCATCTTCCGGATCCCTCGCTTCATCCTCTTCGGGGGATGGTGGTCCTACCTCGTCTGGTTCATCATCTGTTTGTTGCTATTTGCCACAACACAGAACTCGGACTTGAGGTCCGCAGCCTGGTGGGGAGGAGTGCTGCTGTTGTTGTTGAAACTCTACCTGGACACTAAAAAGGCGGCCCGGTAGAGGCACAGAGCCGGTTGCACGCACGTGCAGCCGGCTTTTTTATTGTTCTCTGGTGTTCTCTACTGTTTTCTGTATACAAAAAGGACATTTTTGGAATAAAAAATCCCCTGCACTGTACGCGCGACAGAGGGTCGTGCACACGGGGCAGGGGATTCGAGGGGTGCTACATAGCTTTCACAAACTAGATAGTTGATAAAGCGCGAGATGCGCAAGAAACATGAGGGTTACTTTTGGTGCGACCTATCGAATGATGAGGAGGTCGCTATGGGAAAGAACAAACTGTCGTAGGGTGCCAGGGAGACCATGATAACGATTAAACATCGTGGTGCCTGTCTGCCGAACATCTGCCTACCTCACTATTGTATTTTATATGTCTTTTATATGCAAGCACATTGCTGTGGATAACTGTCTTTTAGTTTTTAAAAGACAGACACGTCGCGATTCACCCTTGAAAAGATTGACCTTTTAAGATGCTTGCAATGTCCGTGTGCAACTCGTAGAGTGCGTAGTAATGCGATTACATCGCTTCTACATACACAAACCCCTTGGTGAAGAGCTTGTCGTAGAGAGTGCTGGTGAAGGAAACGAATTGATACATCAGTGGGCACACGTCTTCCGCTACACAAGCGGAGACGAAGTCATACTTTTTTCAGATGTAGATGCTGATACACAACATGACTATGTGTACACCATTACTTTGATCTCACAACAGGAGGTAAGGCTTGCTCCATCTCGAACTATTCCTCAAGCGTCGACACTTCCCATCACACTTGTGATGGCGCTTGTGAAGAAAGACACGTTTGAAACCATTGTTCGCCAAGCAACTGAGCTTGGTGTCGAGAGGATCATACCCGTCCAAGCATCACGCTCCGAGAAGAAAAACCTTAATTTTGAACGTATTTTTGCTATTTCTCGTGAAGCAGCAGAACAGTGTGGAAGGGGAACACTTCCTGTCATCGATGACGTACGGCGCGTGGAAGATGCCCTCACACTTCTTGCATGCACCTCTATTGTTGGAAGTTTGCATGGCACACAGGGAGTTCTTGACGAACTACCTTCACAACCGTGTGCGCTATGGGTTGGACCAGAAGGTGGGTGGACCGACGAAGAAGAAGTATTGTTCCGAGAGCACAACTTTATTTTCTTGCGCTGCGCAGACACCGTACTTAAGGCTGACACTGCCGCAACTGCACTTCTCGCAACGCTTGCAACACGTTTTCCTCTTCAAAAGACACAGTAAGGGGGTATACTAGAAGCATCCCTCCTTATTAAACGGGACAATAACTATTCTTTTCATTTGTATGAAGTACTACGGACTTATCGCTCGCTCACTTATTGCACTTCTCTTTATCGTCGCTGGCGTCCAGAAACTCATGGACTTTACTGGTATCACTGGCTACATTGGTTCACTTGGTCTTCCAATGCCTGCAGTTGTAGCAGCACTCGTTATCGTTATAGAGATTCCAGTGGCGCTTCTCTTTGCATACGGTTACAAGATTAAGGAAATGTCATGGGTGCTCGGCATCTTTACAGCACTCACTGTCGTGCTTGCACACCGTGACTTTTCACAAGGCGCAAACATGGTGATGGCTCTCAAAAATATCGCTATCATCGGTGGTATCATGCTTGCAGCAAAATGTGCTGATTGCTCAACGTGTACCGTTAAGGCATAAACGTTTCTCGGTAACAACAAAAGCCGCCATCTACGATGGCGGCTTTTGTATTCGGTATGTCTGAATTCTTAGATTTTTATTTTTGGATGAAGTTCGAGGCATCAAGCGTGCGAGTACTGAGACGTACTAGGGCGTACGTTGAGGTGCGAGCACGCGAGGCTCCGCAACAAAGTAGGTGGGATGATTTATGAGCTTTGCTCAAGGAACTTCAATACTTTCTCGTTCGTAAGCACCTGATATAAGTAGCTCTTCGCATTTTTCTCATCAGCGTCCTGCACTTTTGCAAGGAGGCGAATGAGTTCTACTTCGACTTCTTCGTCAGTGGCTTGAAGGTTTTCTGCAAGAGCAATCTTGTGCAAGATAAGTTGGCTAAGCGCTCGCTTTTCTGCATCACCTCTCCATTCAGAAGTGATTTCTTCTTCGGTTTTCTTTGCATGAGCAAGGTATTCTCCCCATGTTCCACCGAAACGAGTGATGTCTGCCTTGAACTGGCCAAGCATGTTTGAAAGTTCATCCTCCACAAGGATTTCAGGGAGATCAACGACTGTTTCTGCCATCAACTTCTCCATAATCGCTGTGCGACGCTTCTCACGAGCTTTCTGTTCCTTCTCAAGCTTGAGATTGTCTCCAACTTTTTTCTTAAGATCCTCTACTGTTTTGAAATCATCTCCAAACGACTGTGCAAACTCATCAGTAAGAGGAGGGTAGTCTTCGGGCTTCACATCGTGTGTATGATTCGGATCGCTGTGGTCATGCTCTTCGTGCTCATGAGCGTGTTGTGTGGCACGTCCTTTGCGAAGTTCGTCGATGACAACTTCGATATCTTTATCTGTTACTTCTATGGTTTCCTCTTCCTTGGTTGATTCTTGTGCAAGGTTCTTATATGAAGGAAGTTTCACCTCAGGCATGAGTGCAACGGTGATAACCATTTCAAGAGGATTTCCTTTTGCAAGTTTTGTAATAGAAATCTTCGGATCAGTAATCGGGTGTAGCTTCTCATCGTCTATCGCCTTTACATACGCATCGCGAAGCGCCAAGTTTGCCATCTCTTCGAGAATGATCATGTCGCCGTACTTCTTCACAATCACCTCTTCCGGCGCGTTTCCTTTTCTGAAACCATCAACCTCCACCATTTCCTGCACTCGTTTAAATCCTCGTTCGTGATAGTTTTCGAACTCCTTCTCATCAACAACGATGGTGAGCTCGACTTCCGACTTCGGAAGCTTCTTTACTTTAATGTTCATTTCGTAGTTCCTTAAACTGAATAATTACTTACCGAATTCTTTCTTATAAAGCTCAAGTGATTCTTTAATAACTCCTTTTGCTGCCTGAGCGTCACGCACAGAAGGTATGGTGACCTCTTTATTCTGAAGCTTCTTATAGTTCTCATAAAAGTGAGTAACCTCTTTAATGAAGTGAGGGTTCACATCTGCAAGGTCTTTCACATTTCCAAATCGAGGATCACCGACTGGTACTGCAATAATTTTTGCATCACTTTCCCCTGAGTCAATCATATCCATAACAGCAACAGGTCGAACATCCACAAGGATTCCTGGAATAAGTGGTGCTGTTGCTATAACAATAACATCGAGCGGATCTCCGTCGTGCCAATGAGTTTGTGGAACAAAACCATAGTCAAACGGAAATGTTTGAGATGTATGTGATACTCGGTCAAGTTTAATGAGTCCTGTTTCTTTATCAAGCTCATACTTGTTGAGAGACCCTTTATTAATTTCTATAACAACTGTCATTTCTTCAGGCACGTTGTTTCCTGGGGTAATGTCGTGAAGTAAATTTAAACTCATAGTTGGTTATTCCTCGTTAATGATTAGTAGTTTACTTTGTTTCTTCGGGTTGCGCTTCAGTTGTAGCATCGCTTACTGGTACTTGCTCTTCTGTTTCATCTGCTTCTACAGCAATTTCTTCAGACGCTTTTTCTACCGCAGCCTCCTCTGTTACGCTGAGTGCTTCCATAACTTCTTCCACTTCTTCAGAAAGAGTTTCATCGACAATTTGATTTTCCGTAAACATGCCAGCTTCATCTGCCTCTGCTACCATCTCACCACCAGAGACGATGTCGATCTTCCATCCCGTGAGCTTCGCTGCGAGGCGAACGTTTTGACCTCCCTTTCCAATCGCAAGCGATTGTTCATCTGGAGATACCGTGACGGTTGCCTTCTTATCGTCTTCATCAAGTTCGATAGAAAGTGCCTTTGCAGGAGAAAGCGCTGTTGCGATAAAGCGTCGTGAATCCGGTGACCATTCGATCACGTCGATCTTTTCGCCCGAGAGTTCATCTGTGATTGCAGACACGCGAACGCCACGCTGACCAACACATGCACCAATTGGGTCCACACGTTCGTCGTTTGACTTTACAGCGATCTTTGAACGAGAACCTGGTTCACGCGCAACTGCGACGATTTCTACCACACCTTGTGCGATTTCTGCGCTTTCGTTTTTGAAGAGTTCAATGAGGAATTTTGGATGTGTGCGAGAAAGGCGAATTGAAAGACCACGAAATCCTTCTTCGATAGAGAACAAATATCCCTTGATACGCTCGCCTGGACGAAGACGTTCTGATGGAATCTGCTCTTCAAATGGCAAGATAGCTGTTGTGCGTCCAAGATCGATGAATGCGGTACCGCGCTCAACGCGCTGAACAATACCAGAAACAATTGTGTGTTCCTTGTCAGTAAACTCACCGACGATTGATTCACGCTCTGCTTCTCGAAGTTTCTGTACGATAACCTGCTTCGCTGTTTGTGCAGCGATGCGTCCGAAATCGTCCTTAGTATCAAGGGGGAAGACGATTTCCTCTCCGAGCTCAACGTTTTTCTTAAGCATCTTGGCAGTGCCAAGCAAAATGTGTCGCTCTTCGTTGTAACGAGGAAGAAGACCTTCTACTTCTGCTTCAGCAAAAGATGTTTCAGGAAGTTCTTCTTCTCCTTCAACCGGCATACGCACTGTTGACTCGTCGACAACAATCTTCACCTGTTCAAACGTTGTTTCACCTGTTTCAAAATTAATCTGACATCGCACAATTTGCCCACGCTTGCCGTATTCTTTTTGATACGCTGCTGCAAGGGACTTCTCAACTGCGTCCACAACTTTCTCGTGAGCGATTTTCTTTTCTGACTCGAGTTGCTCGAGTGCTACCTTCAATGCTTTTATGTCCAACATATTGTTTATAGATACTATTGCTAAATCGATATTTAGTATTTTGATAAAAATTTGACCGGCCTTTTCGGGGCCGGTTACACAAGAAACTGATACAGACACACATCCAAACTAACCCTTTTAGTATACCACAAGGGTGGAAAAAAGCAAGCACTTCGACAGGGGAGTTTCTTTATTGTAGAGTGACTGGTGAGTATAGATCTTTGGAAAGGATTTCCATGAAAAGAGGCAAGTACATCGTAGTTGCTCCGGTCTTATGTCCACACATCATAACCCTCAAGAAGCGGCTTCAGGATAGTGTGCGAAGCATTGTGGGGGAAAGGGTGATTCGTTTCCCTGTGTGGGAGTATGGCTTCAATCATGGGGACGACAACCCAAAGGACCACATCACTTTAGCTGCGCCGTTATTCAGCTCATACGAGCGCGCGTCCGAACTAAGCATGGCGCTCGATATGTGCTGTATGAGGCTTCACGATGAGGGGCTTGGCCTCCGGGCGTCGCTTAGCGTAAAGGGTCTGAAGTGGTTCCGCAACGAAAGCGAGGACATACTTGTACTCGAGATCGCCTCAAAGGTCTTGGATGAAGTGGCAAACAGAGTCCGAAACCTCGTGAACGCTGAAGAAGAGATGGTCTGGTGCAACCCGCTTCCTGACAATGGTGAGGTGAATCTGCACATCACCATCTGCGCCGGCAAAGACATCTTCTCACAGCTTGACCACTGGGTCTTAGAACAACAGATAGACTCAAGCATGTTCGACGGGAGAGTGCTTTTCCCCACACTTCTCGCTCGTTATGTGCCAGGCTGGAGATGGCTGTCGTGCGACCCAGCGGCACAATGATGCCCCACCCCTCCATGGGGTGGTTTTTTATTGTACTAGAATTGCACAACCACAAAAAAGAATGTAGAGTTTGTATGAAATAAGTTCCAAGGAGATACTGTGAACATCGATCAACTCACGAGTCTGCTGACAGACAACGGAATTAAGTTTTCCGAATGGGGAGTGATGGGGCAGTCCAAGCC
>JBDKFI010000022.1:0-9210 GCA_039798825.1 Candidatus Parcubacteria bacterium
GTAGTATAGTGTTGGTAGCATCAAGGTGTCCTCTTGGGAGTGTGCAACCCGTCACTATCTGACTTCGTGTCGGCAGCGGTGCACGCGCTGGTTCTGCCATGGTGATGAAAAAAAAGAGGATGCTTGGCTGCGGCTTGAGCTCGATGAAGGACGTGCCAGCCTGCGATAAGCTTCGGGGAGCTGGCATAGAAGCTTTGATCCGAAGATGTCCGAATGGGGAAAGCCGACCGAAAGGTCGACCGAAAGTAGCGGCGAGCGAAATCGGTGGAGCTCAGGTTTTATTTGTGGAGCTGCAGAGATGCAGCTCCCTTTTTATTTCTCTACAACTTTGAATCCTTGATATATCTGAGCATGTTTCAAAATACTTTTCGTGTAGCGTTCATACTCAAAAAGCGGGCACAGTGTGGCTTTGTTTGGAGAAATGGAACAGGAAACATTGACCGCTTTGTCTTGTTTTTCTTTATTTTGAAACATACACTTAAATGCTATCTGTGCGATATCAAACGATGCAAACCTCTCGTCAAGACCAAGCTCACGAAGTGTTTCTTGGAGCAGTTGTAGGTTGGCATGCTCACGAGAGCTTGGGAGTGCAATGCGAAGTTTTTTCTTTCCTTGTGCATATGAGAGCGTCACAGATGTGATACCTGCCTTAATAAATGGCGTTCCTTTATTGTACGTAACGAAATCAAAAGCAAGGTTCTTAAGAGGTGTGAGATCGTAGGTTTCTATTTTTTCTTCGTATCCGCCGCCGGTCACAACGCGTAAAAAGGTATCAAGAAACAACATTTTTTGCGGTTTTGAGATATCTCCTGCAACAAGAACTATTTGTTCTTGGGGGATGTATGCAATGCGGACTGTTTGAACTTTCCTTGCGATATGTTTTCTATCAGTTCCTTCTTCGTTTAATGTACTTTCCACATTGTACCCTTCGTGAAATGTTGAAGAGATGTAGAGAATGGAATCTAAAAAGATATGTTCCATATGCTGTTCTGTTGCGTTATCATCTTTGTTTGCAAGACGAGTAAACTCTCGCCCAAGTTCTGTTAGTTTTGTTTGGACCTCGTCTTGTTCTACTGTTTTTGCTTCATACGAAATGTAGCTTTTTGATGCATAGAACGGGTGAAGGAACGCAAGCTTGTCAGTAATCTCTGGATGTCGGACAAAAAGATACAGTACTGTATCTGCGTCGCTTACACATTCAACTTCTGGTTCAAAGTCTTTTCCTGTCTCTTGTTTGAACAATTTCTTTCCAAGAGATGCCGTATGTGAACTTGTGATTGAAGCCACAAATGAAAGGTCTTTAAGAACATCGAGTCGCTTTTCTGTATCGAGAGATTTTATGGAATCTTCCATGAGCTGTATTGCAAGCTTGCGCGGTGTTTGATCATTGATGTCAAAGAACACCTGTGCGTCATGCTGTGCTACAAGTTCCGAAACAAGCGTGTGTGCAACTATTTTTGAGAAATATTTTTTGGTAGAAAAGGATTGAGCCATGGGGTGCGTTCGTAAAGTTTATAAAGTTCGTATAGTTGAAAGTGACTGTATGGTGGATTCAAACAATGCACTTGAGTGTAGCATGTTTGATTTTCTTTTTGATGGTAGAATACATACATAGTCCATGACATCTCTTTTTACTCAAATTCGTACTCAGGCAATTAAAGCACAAGAGATTCTCTACGAAGATGAAATGGTGTTTATATTTCTTTCCAAAAACCCCCACACAGAAGGACACACACTTATCGTTCCCGTGTCTGAAGTATCTCGGTTTGAAAATCTCGACCCTTTGGTTTTTTCTCACATGGCGACGATTGCACAAAAATACGCAAAAGTCCTCGAAGTAGTTTACTCACCAGAGCGGGTCGGTATTGCAATTGATGGATTTCAGGTAGATCACGTACATATGCATATCATGCCTATATGGAAAGCAAGTGGTGGTGTGTGGAGTGGGCAAGATGTGCCTGAGGTGGAGTTCGAAGAACTCGCTCGTGTGGGTGAGAAAATTAAAGCTGCACTCGCGCAACACTTTGTATAAGGTTTCATTTCTGCTAGAATCCAAAGTACCTATGTATCAAGTGCTACTTTTCTATAAATACGTGACCATCAAAGACCCTGAGGAACTGAAGGGTGTGTATAAAGCGCTCTGTGAAAAGTATGCGTTGAAAGGACGCACTATCATTGCAGAAGAGGGAATCAATGGAACACTTGAAGGAGAAAAGTACCAGACGGAAGCTTTTTTACGAGAGCTCTTGAGCGACGCTCGTTTTTCAGATATGCATATTAAACGAAGCGTGGGAACGGGTGCATCATTTCCTCGTCTTTCTGTAAAGGTTCGGAATGAAATCGTGGGTACACGTTTTCCGAAAGAGATTGATCCTCGCATTCAAACCGCGCCACACATGTCTGCAGACGAGCTTCACGCGCTCTACGAGAAGCAGGAAGAGTTTATCATCATCGATATGCGTAATTCATATGAGTATGAGTCAGGACACTTTGAAAATTCTATTGACCCTGGTATGGATGCATCCAGAGAGCTTCCAAAAGTAATCGAAAACCTTCCTCTTGATGGTGAAAAGAAAATCATCACCGTGTGTACTGGTGGTGTACGTTGTGAGAAAATGTCTGCGTATTTGCTACACAAGGGGTATAAAAATGTGCACCAGTTAGACGGCGGTATGCATACGTATATGGAAAAGTACCCAGAAGGACACTTCAAGGGAACGCTCTTTACGTTTGATGATCGACTTGTGATGGACTTTGGTGGTAAGCGAGACATCATTGGTACATGTAAGCGATGTGGCGCGCCAAATGAGCAGTATCAGAATTGTGCGAACGCAGAATGTAATATGCTCTTTCTCATTTGTAATGAATGCATGTCCGCAGAGGGTCCAGGATTTTGTAGCGAGAAGTGTGAGAAGTCTACTGCGCGAGTGGTACAGCGAGTGCGAGGAAATAAAGTAACAGCCTAAATGAAGTTCGAGGACAAAGTTGCTCGTTTGAGAAAAGAAAAATACAAAGGCATAGAGACGCCTGAGCTTCTGGAAGATATCAAAAAAATGGCGGAAGGGGAATCATTGGAGTATCTTCTGGGTGAAGTTGTGTTTGCAGGAGCAAAAGTAGATTTGTCGCTTCGGCCCATGATTCCTCGTCCTGAGACTGAATTCTGGGTGAAGCAGGCTATAGAGGATATGTTGGCGACGAGGCGCGAGTACGTACTTCGGTGCCTTGATTTGTTTTCAGGATCTGGATGTGTTGGGCTTGCGGTTGCAAAGAATATCCCGGAAGCAACAGTTGACTTTATTGAGCTTGATCCAAAATTGAAACCAGGGATTGAGCATTCACTCATCAGAAACAATATCAAGAAACTTCGCACGCGGGTGCTTGTTGGAGACATGTGGGAAGGTGCAGTAGGGAAGTATGATGTTATTTTCGCAGTTCCACCATATGTTCCCCAATCGATGAAAGAAGAAGTGATGAAGGAATTACATGCAGAAGACCCACTTTCATTTTTTGACAAAGAGGAAGGATTTTATTTTCATACACAAGTACTGACACGAGTAAAAGAGTTTTTAAAAGACGACGGGGCACTTTATCTTGAGTTCGACATCACTCAGCGAGGGAAAATTGAAGATCTCGTCAAAGAGCATGGGTTTGCAAACTACTCCTTTTTCAAAGATCCGTATGGGCATGAGTGCGCGATAAAGCTTATTGCATAAATAGGTAAACGTGTATAGAATTCAAACGTCAGTCCCTTTTAAGGAGATGAAGATGGCCGAAATGCCAAAGGTTGAGACGTTTGAGTACGTTACATCTCGGAGAGCAACGTTCCGAGATCCTGTATTTGACATCACCTGGTTCCTGACCTACACAGGAACACTGTTTTTCTGTGTTGGTGGTGCTGGACTCCATGAGTGGTTGTTACATGAAAAAGTGGAAGCTATCCCCAAACCTCCACCCCCTCATGAGTCGTCATCGAAGAAGAAAAGCATCGTGGCCGCTGGCCGCATCAAGGATGTGCAAGGCGTGGAATGGAAGAGGCACTACCTCTGGGGAAGTACATTCATCGGAGTTGAAACTCCTCGCGATTGGAGACCTGCACTCCAAGAGATTCTCGAACAGCAGGTGATCCCTCAGGTCATCGCTGATTCCTAACCCGCCCCGCCGACACGCGAAACCCGCGCTGTCTGGCGGGTTTTTCTTTTTAATACATATCAACTCCAAGTATTGAATTAGCTTTTGTGGCATGACTATGTAAGATGGCTTGTGTTAACCTCTCCCGCCTCATCCTTTGAAAAGACTCACGGAGCCGGGTAGGCGAGTGCGAGCGCATTTTCTAGCAAGAAAATGACGCGTGCTTTTCAAAGGATGAGGCAAAAAAGAAAAGAAACTTAGATGAAAAAAGTATGTATATTCTTGACATTTTATAACATGTTTGCTATAATAGATTTATTAATACCTCTCTGTATTTCACGCAGTAAGTAACCGGTCTCTTGTGCACGGAACTAACATTGTTTGATCTACATAGAATTAAGTAGATTAAACAATATATGTACACCATTACAACTGGTGGATCGTCATCTTCTGATGCTCGGCCACACAATCGTTCGTCTTCTCGTTTCCCATCAGATCGTCCGCGCGCCGGACGCTCATTCTCGTCAGACCGCCGTTCAGGTGGATTTTCTCGTGGACCATCACGTGGTGGTTTCGGAGGAAGAGGTGCTTCACAAGGAGCTCGATCATTTAATCCAAAGAAAGGATTCCGTAAGGACTTCATTGATGAAAAACTTTTTATTAACAAAGAGGCCGGTGTAAGTGAAACAGATACCTACACACCTACCAACTCATTCATGGACTTCGGTATTGCAGACATGCTTTCTGCGAACCTCACTGCAAAAGGTCTCATGCATCCATCTGCTATTCAGGATCAGGCTATCCCTGTTGCGTTGCAAGGTAAAGATGTGATCGGTATTGCATCTACCGGTACAGGAAAGACCGCAGCATTTCTCATTCCACTCATTAACAAACTCGTAGCCAACAATGATCAGAAGATCATGGTGCTCACACCAACACGTGAGCTTGCTCTTCAAGTAGAAGCAGAGTTCATCAACTTCACTCGAGGTATGAAGCTTTTCTCTGTTGCTTGCGTTGGTGGTGCGCCGATTATGCGACAAATTAAAGAGCTTGAGCTCGGAGTACACGCTGTCATCGGAACTCCAGGACGCGTGAAGGATCTCATCGAACGAGGCAAGATCAACATGTCATATTTTGATTCAATTGTACTTGACGAAGCAGATCGTATGCTTGATATGGGATTCATCGATGATATGCGTTCAATCTTGGGTGCTATGCCAGCATCAAAACAAGGACTCTTTTTCTCTGCGACATTCTCTCCAGAGATTAAGCGACTCGTAAATGACTTTTTGAAGGACCCTGTTACGGTTTCTATTAAATCTCGCGATACTGCTGCGTCTGTCATGCAAGACGTTGTTCGTGCATCAACCGATGCGGACAAGCTCGAAGCGCTTCACGACATCCTCAATAAGCCAGAATATGGCAAGGTGCTCATCTTTCGAGAGATGAAGCGTCATGTGGATAAGCTTGCAGACGAACTCAAAGCTCGTGGATTTAACGCACTTGCTCTTCATGGAGATATGCATAACCGCGAACGAGAGCGCGCTGTGAAGTCACTAGAATCTGGACGAGTACAAGTGGTGATCGCAACTGACGTTGCGGCGCGCGGACTTGATATTTCAGATATTTCTCTTGTGATTAATTACGATATTCCAAACAACTACGAAACGTACGTTCACCGTATTGGACGAACAGGACGAGGAACTAAGTTGGGACATGCTCTTACGTTTGTGCCGAATCACCGATAATGTATAGATAACTATTTTGGCGATCTGCTTTGTCGCTACGGAATTTTTCTCAGTCAATGTAGCACTATCTACATCTTCTTCAAAAAATTCCTAAGCTTCGCGCACCTCATCCAAAATAGTTGTCTATTAAGACTCGCTAAAATGCTTGGATTCATTCTCAATATTCCATATACCCTTATTGGATTTTTGGTTGCGGCTATCTCAGTACCAACCAGTGTCGAATTTAGGGCAAAGCCATACGCTTTTATACTTAACGTAAAAAAGTTTTGGTGGGCAATTGGATATATGAAAAATGCTAGAGCTATGGCCATCGGGCATATTGTTCTCTTAGGGTCAAATCTTGAACACAAAGATTTAGAACATGAATTGATTCACGTTGAACAATATGAACGAGCTCCTCTCATACACCCTGTTTTGTATTACATTGAATTATTACGAAAAGGATACAGAAACAACAAGTATGAGGAAGAAGCTTATCGACGAGCTGGGAACATCTACAAGACGAAATAACAAAAGCGGCCGAAAGGCCGCTTTTCGTCACTCTAGTATTCGTAGTGACCTAAATCATGGGGCAGTTCCATGCCGTGATCTCTCAGGAACTTCTCATTTTCTTCTGTGTGGCTGAAAGGGCTGAGTTCCCGCATTCCGTCATCGAGCCTGCGTCCTGGTGCGATCTTTTCCTCGATGCGCATTTCCTCAGGAAGGGCGTTCCCCGACACCCTTGTGATCTTGATGGGGTCGGTGCCGGGAAACGGAGGATGGCGGTAGATGTTCAGGGAGAAACCCCACATGCTGCCGTCGGGCTCGAAAATGAAGTATTTCCTGTTCTCTTCCAGGAAATTTTTCAGCTCCTGAAATGCTGACATCTCGTAGCGTTTTCCATCCCGCGTCGCCAAGATTTCTAGACGTTCAACTGCCTGGTCTTCGGTAAGCATGGGTGCTCCTTGGGTTGATCTAGTTAGAGACTACAGCAAGAGTGGAAACTTGTCTACTTCATTTAATTTAAACAGATTTTATCGGAATTTTAATTCTGTGGCATAAAAACTTCAGGATTTTGCATCTAAACTCCATCTACGATATAGTAGAAGTGCCCAGTCATTGGATGATTTTTGAGCTTTTGATTTGTGCTTACTTGAAAATTAAAAATTAGAAATTTAAAATTAAATCTATATGTCACATTTAACTGAAGGAAATCCGGTTCCACAAGTAACATTTAAAACACGTGTGCGAGACGAATCAGTGGGCGGAGATAATCCATTCCGCTGGCAAGATCTCACAACAGATGACGTGTTTAAAGGAAAGAAAGTCGTTGTGTTTGCACTTCCTGGTGCTTTTACACCGACATGTTCTTCGACACACGCTCCAGGATACGAAGCGAAGTATGATGAGATGAAAGCTCTTGGTGTGGATGAGGTTGTGTGTCTTTCAGTGAACGATGCGTTCGTCATGTATCAGTGGAAGCTTAAGCTTGGTCTCGAACATGTATTTATGCTTCCGGACGGAAATGCAGACTTTACTCGCGCGATGGGTATGCTTGTAAAGAAAACTAACCTCGGATTCGGTGAACGATCTTGGAGATATTCGATGCTTGTTGAAGATGGCATCATCAAAAAGATGTTTGTGGAACCTGAGTTCGGAGATAACTGCCCAACAGACCCGTTTGAAGTGTCTGACGCAGACACAATGCTTACATACTTGAAATCCAGCAACTAGCTGTTGATTCTTGCTTGTAACACAACAACCGCCCCCTTCGGGGGCGGTTGTTGTGTTAGTAGCAGCTAACGGCTAAGAAATGTTCTTGCTATACTTGAGATACATATGAAAAAACATTTTAATGCTTTGCATGAGAAAGTGGAACCATGGAATCTCTTTATTGGAATTGCAATTGGTATAGGTGTTGGGTTGTATATCTATAGTTGTGTACCATTTACTGCGCGGCAGCATATGGGTCTTTTCACTGTTGCTCATGGCGTACGCTTGACCCAAGGTGAGATGGGTAATGTAATGTTTATGGGTACAAACACGTCGCCTGCACACATTGTGGCCAGTCGAGGCATGACTGTTACGATGGCATCAACTGAGGTGACGACGGACAAAGAGTTCGTCGAGCAAATGATTGCTCACCATGAGGAGGGGGTACGGATGGCACAACATGTCCTCACGCTTAATCCGAAAGAAACTGTGAAAAAGCTTGCAAATGATATCATCGCTCTTCAATCAGATGAAATACGAATGATGAAGGAGTTGCTTAAGAATTGGGACAAGTAGAGGATATAACATACAAAAAACCGCACGTTGTGCGGTTTTTGTTTGCACCAGTTTACCGTGATATAGTTCTTATGAAAGTAGAAGGAGTTTGGCATGAAATACGAAGACCCACATGATCCAGAACCTGCCCCACAACTTCTGCGTGAATGGCGTTTGCGACTGTTCCAGCAGCTGCACCAATCACCAGACAGTGAAGATCTAGAGCCTGCTGGTTTGTGGCGGCGGGCAAATGGCTACATTCGTTGTAGGCTGTGTTGGTTACCTTACCGTGAACACCCCGTTTCCGAAGAATCTGTTGACTGGAACGGGGAGGCGTTTGATAACCGTCTTTGCAACGGGGAGGTTGTGCATCTTTGATGCAAGTACCGAAAGGTACTTGCGTTTTTTGGTATACTTCTTCGTATGGATAAAGAGACGGAGATGAAACAGATTCGAGATGAGATACTTTCTCTTTCTGCTTCACCGCTGTATACGTACCGCGCGGAAAACAACTATTTCCCTGTGATAGGTGAAGGAGACCACAATGCACGCATCGTCTTTGTCGGTGAAGCACCCGGAGAAAAAGAAGCGCAATCCGCTCGACCGTTTTGCGGAAGAAGCGGAAAGTTTCTCGACGAGCTACTTGGTAGCATCGGCCTTGGCAGGGAGAAGGTATACATCACCAACCTGGTGAAAGATCGTCCCCCAGAAAACAGAGATCCAACACCAGAAGAGATAGCTTTGTACTCGCCATTTTTGGATCGTCAAATCAAGAGCATTAAACCAGCTGTCATTGTCATGCTTGGGCGGTACAGTATGAAGTATTTATTTGAGAAGGCTGGGATTAAGGATACACTTCAGCCGATTTCAAAAATACACGGCGAATTATTTGATGGAGACTTTGGCTACGGTCAAGTGAAGCTCATCCCGCTCTACCATCCTGCGGTGGCGCTGTATAATCCAAACATGAGAGCTGTACTATTTGAGGATTTCAAAAAGGTGGGGGAGTTTAAATAGTCAACTAGAATTTTAAATTTTAAATTTAAAAATAATCTTTACAACATTTTTTAAATTCGAATTTATTTGA
>JBDKFI010000023.1:0-9076 GCA_039798825.1 Candidatus Parcubacteria bacterium
TCTCTCGAAGAAACAAAAGAGCGTTTGCAGTACGATCTGTACTATGTAAAGAACAGGTCTGTTCTTCTTGATTTCATTATTATTGTGAAGACATTTAAGGTGTTAGTTTTGCGAACGGGCATATAAGAGTGATATAGTAGATTCATGAGACAAAGACTTTTTATCACAGGTGGATCTGGGTACGTTGGCGCCATGCTTGCAGAACAGTTTGCCAAGCGTGATGATGTGGAAGCAATTCTTCTTGTAGATAAAGAAGAAGAAACAGCGCTCACACAAAACATGGAACACAAAGAGAAGGTCACTTTTCTTCGTGATAACCTAGGAAACGACGCGACAGAAGGTGAATGGATTATTCGTGTGCGAGCATTTGCTCCAACGATCATCATTCACACAGCGTGGCAGATACGAGATCTGTATGGCAATTTGAAGTTGCAACGCAAGTGGAACATTGATGGATCCGATCATGTGTTTGATCTCGCATTCACACTTCCATCTGTTGGGCGATTGGTTTATTTCTCTACTGTTGCTTCATACGGGGCATTTCCAGAGAACACTCTTGAATACAGATACAAAGAAACAGATTCATTTCGAGTCACTGATTACAACTATGCAGAAGAAAAACGAATGGTTGAAAATCGTCTGAAGAAGCGATACGAACAAGCAGTTTCCTCTGGATGGCATGGGCAAGTGTACATTGTTCGACCTGCAGCCATCACAGGTCCTCGTGGCCGTATTGATCGTATTCGTTTCGGACTACAGTCAGCACTTTCTGGAACCCTTAAAGGGAAGTCGTTTATTTATAACATTATCTCTGCCCTTGTATCGTGGGTACCGGTCACACCGAAGTGGCTTCGTCAATACATTCATGAAGATGACGTGACAGATATTGTCGACCTTTTGGCATTTCATCACGAAGTACGAGATATGTACGAGGTGTTTAACATTTGTCCACCAGGAGATGTGGTGTTAGGAAAAGACATGGCACACGCGGTTGGAAAACGAACACTTCCTATTTACCCATGGATGGCGAGACTTGCTTTCTTTTTCTTCTGGCATGCTACTCGAGGGCGTATACCGACATCTCGCGGATCATGGAAAGGGTATTCGTATCCAATTGCAGTAGATGGTTCAAAAATCACCGATATGTATGGATACCACTACAAGTATCCGTCCAAGCAAGCGTTTGTTGAGCGGATCGGAAGATACGCGAAGAATTAGATGACAGAAGAGGGAGTAGATCGCTACGCAAACAGAATAAAAGCTCGAGGGTACTGATTTTCTATATATTGACTTTTACAAAAAAATGTTGCAGATTATCTAGTATAAGTGTTCTTTTGTAGTTTTTGCAGACCGGTATGTAGCCACAGCGATACGTATTTAATACTTCGCACATATTCCGATTGAGTATGTGTCGCTGTGACTACTAGATACTTGATCAAGTACACAGTACGCGACGCAGTTCCTCGTGAACACTGTCGCATTTTTGGAGAAACAACCATGAGCGAACTTATGCTCGATGTTGGTCAAGCCAACGAACTGAAGATGGCCTTTCGTCGCGCTGGCTACAAAGCAAGCGAAGTCAAGAGCCTGGTGAAGGGGAATATTCTCGCGCAAGTTCGGGAGGTACTGCTCGGTCGTGCACAGATCGTGTCGATCGAAATGGGGGTGTTGCCCGTCGCGCAAGCGGCGCGCAACACCTTCATGGTGCCAACTGGACTCACGCTCGCCGAACGCATCACTGCGGGCAACTACCGCTGGGCGAACTCGGACATCACCGAAAAGCGCTTCCCGCACGATCCGACAACGATTGGTGAATGGGAATGGGACCTCGTTGGCTACGATCGCACCATCTCTTCGGAAGATGCAAAAGCGGCTCTCGAGGTCGATGGCTGGAACGCAGCCTCGTGGGAACACGAACTCGCCTTCGGTGCAGCATTCCCCGAAACCCAGCGCAAGAGTCCGATCATCGCGCTAGGTTCTGTGTGCTGCGTGCGTGGCCGTCCCTGCGTGCTCGGACTCTGGGATGTTCTCGGCGTGCGGCACGTGAGCCTGGACTACTGGGATGATGGTGGCTGGGATACGGGCTATCGTTTCCTTCGTGTCCGTAAGGTTGGCTCTTCGGCCGCTTAAACCGTTGCCGGACACTTGGACCCTTTGATCTTCGCACTTTCGGTGCGCTGGTTAGGGGGTCTTTTTTGTATTTCGTTTCGACATTATGCTTTGAACTCTCGCCCAAATTCCCTCTTGATTCAAGAGGGAATTTGCGGTATAATGACGCGACTATGACAACAGCTAAGTTTTCTCTCGTAACGACACCTCGTGCGCCAAAAGAGACCAAAAAGGAAGGGTGTATGCCTGCAGTGTACTACGGTTCACAGTCAGCATCGACGCCTATTTTTATTAATGCTATTGATTTCGGTAAGGTACTTGCTGGTGCCGGTGAATCAAGTTCAATCGAGCTTGTCACGGAACACGGAACTGAAAATGCCATGATTCAAGATGTGCAAATGGATCCTGTGAAGCACACCCCAATTCACGCAGACTTCTACGTGATCGAAAAGGGTCAGAAGGTGCACGTGAAGACTCCTATCGAGTTTGAAGGAGAATCACAAGCTGTGAAGGAAGGTGGTGTACTTGTTAAGGTGATGCATGAACTTTCTGTTGAAGGTGAACCATCAAAGCTTCCACAAGCGTTTGTTGTCGACATCTCATCTCTTGTCACTAAGGATGATGTAGTCAAAGTAAGCGACATTAAACTCCCTTCAGGAATCGAGCTTTACCACGTAACAGGTGATGACATCGTTGCATCGATTGCGATCGCACAAGAAGAAACATCAGATGTACCAGTCGCGGTAGATCTTTCAACTATTGAAGTTGAAGCAAAGGGTAAGAAGGAAGAGGAAGCAGAGGGGGCAGCTGAATAAGACGTAGATATACTACAACTACAAAAAACGCAACATGAAGTTGCGTTTTTTGTAGTGTATTTTTGAAAATTTTAAATTTAAAATTGAAAAATTGTGTGCAATTAAACCATATGGCGTGTCACGGTTTACTTCCACTCCTGTTATACTGTATATATGAGACGTTTGTTGGTTTTTGCTATTGTGCTTGGTATCTGTATAAGTATCACACCTTCCCCACAAGATGTGTATGCGCAGGCACCATCTCGAGAACAGCTTGAACAAGAGCTTGCTGATTTGGAGGCGCAAATTAAAGCATTAAACGGAAGCATCACACAAACGCAAGCACAGAAAGATTCTCTTGCACGAGATATCACACTTCTTACGCAGAAGATTAATCAGAGTAAATTGAAAATCCAAGCGCATGACAAGCAGATAACAAAACTTGTACAAAATATTTCGGAGAAGAATAGAAACATAACCGTCCTGGATGCGAAGATGGATCGAGAGAAAGATTCCCTCGCTCAGATAATGAGAAAGACGAGATACCTGGAACAGTACTCGCTTCTTGACTTTGGTCTGCAGTCACAGTCATTGTCGACATTTTTTTCTGATGTAGATTCTTTTTCTACGCTTAACCGTGCGCTGAATCAAAGCTTTGAAGATATACGCGCAACGAAGTCTGATCTAGAGGAAGTAAAATCTGAATTGCAAGAAGCAAAAGACGAAGAGACACAAAAGAAACTAGCACAAGAAGCAGAGAAGAAAAAAGTGGAGAGTAACCAAAAGGAAAAAAACACACTTCTCACACAAACAAAGAATCAAGAGGCGGAGTATAAAAAGGTTTTGGCTACACGAGAAAAAGAAGCTGCAAGCATTCGAGCGAGATTGTTTGAACTTCGTGATGCTAATGCTATTTCGTTTGGTCAGGCATATGACTATGCACTTGCCGCATCCAAAACAACCGGTGTTCGTCCAGCGCTCATCCTCGCCATTCTTATGCAGGAATCTTCCCTTGGCATAAACGTGGGGGCTTGTTATCTTCGAGACTACACCACCGGTTCTGGTATTTCTATAAAAACTGGAGGTGAAAAACCGCGTACCATGCACCCAACTCGTGATGTGCCCGTGTTTACCTCACTCATGTCCAAACTTGGTCGTGATCCACAAACAACTCCGGTGTCGTGTTGGATCGCAGCATATAGCGGTGGACAGCCTTCAGGGTGGGGAGGTGCCATGGGGCCTTCACAGTTCATTCCGTCCACATGGGTTCTTTTTGAGGACAGAATAGAGAGTTCCACAGGTGCGAGTGTCGCTAATCCCTGGAATGCGTATCATGCGATCACTGCCACAGCACTCTATTTGAAAGATCTCGGTGCAATCTCAGGCAACGAAGCATCTGAACGAAACGCCGCATGTAAATACTATTCAGGACGTTCCTGTGCATCATCAAGTGCTGGTGCAGGGTACGGAAATGCGGTGATGAAGAAGCTCTATAGCATGCAGGAGGATATCGATAAATTGCAAAGATAGACAACAGGTAATAGACAGTAGACAATAGACAGGAGACATAAGACAACAGGCTAAAAACCCGTCGAAACCATAGGTTTCGACGGGTTTTTCTGTGTTCTGTACGCGGAGCAGTCTGCATTCTCTTTTCTTGCAAAGATGTTCATTTGGTGGTATAATCCTTACACTAAATAAACGTTATTAAAAGCCATGAAATCAGATATTCATCCAACATATTACGCAAACGCAATCGCCACATGTGCGTGCGGAGCGACGTACACGGTAGGTTCAACTAAGGAAACAATCGAAGTTGAAATCTGTTCAGCATGCCATCCTTTCTACACAGGACAAGAAAAGGTACTTGATGGAGCAGGACGAGTAGATAAATTCAAGAAGCGAGCAGCAGCTGCCAAGAAGGCGTAACGAAGAAAAAGCGCGAAAGACCAACCTTGGTCTTTCGCGCTTTTTCTATGCTACAATTTGGCTACAATTTGCAACATCTATGGAACTTTCCGACTTTCTCTCCAATCCGCGCACGATGTATCTAGCTCAAGAGTATAAGCGGCTTTTGCGCGCGAAAGAAGAAGCAGAATCAATGCTTGTAGATGCTTCCATGGCAGAACTTGCGCAAGCAGAAATTGATTCGCTCACTCCGCAACTTGATGCACTGTGGAAACAGATGGAGGAATCTGCGGAAGCTGCAAAGGAAGAAGAAGAAAAGCCAAAGACCATGATTCTGGAAATTCAGGGTGGTGCGGGGGGTGATGAGTCATCACTCTTTGCGGCGGAACTTGCACTTATGTATCAGAACTACGTCGAGGCGCGCGGATGGGGATGGAACAAGTTGGATGAATCAGTCTCAGATGTTGGTGGATACAAGGACGTTTCGTTTGAAATAAAAGGACGCGATGCTTGGGACTCACTGCGCTACGAAACAGGAGTTCACCGAGTGCAACGTATTCCAGAGACAGAGAAGAACGGTCGCGTGCACACATCCACAGTGACGGTTTCGGTGATGCCAATACGTCAGAATACCAAAGTCACTATTCCTGCGAGTGATCTTGAGTTTGAGACGTCTCGCTCAGGTGGCGCAGGAGGACAGAACGTGAACAAAGTGGAAACCGCTGTGCGTGTGATTCACAAACCAACAGGTATCGCGATTCGTTGTACGATTGAACGATCTCAGTTAAAGAACAAAGAGCGTGCGCTTGAAATGCTACAAGCAAAACTAGATCAGCTTGCTCAAGAAGAAGATGACAAGAAGCATGCTTCGGAAAAGAAGGCACAAGTTGGAACAGGGGATCGTTCTGAGAAAATCCGTACCTACAATTTCCCACAGGACCGAGTAACGGATCACCGTATCAGGCAATCATGGCACGGACTTCCAAAGATTATGGAAGGAAACATCGGACCAATTTTCGAAGCCCTCCAGAATTTCACAGGGGAGTTTGGCGAAGCAGAGGAGGAGTAACCTCTTAAGGTGTGGTTATATTTACAGTGTTCCTGTAAACTAAAGCAATATGCAGCCAGAACAACTACAAAATCACTATCAGGAAATACAAAAGGCAATAAGCATAAATATTTCAACCATTAAAGCCCTTATCAAAGATACGGACTCTATAAAACAGATTACTGCAGAGCTTCCTGAAGCTGTCTCAGTCCAAAAAAAACAGGTACAGGAAGAAGTGTCGAAAATAAGCGACTCTATTTCAGACCTAATTTCAAACACTGAATCATTATTCAAGCTTTATGATGAGTTCGTTAAGGTTCTGTCTAAGTAACATAACTCATAAATATTATGGCTACAAAAACGGAACTAGAAACACAGCTTGGAGATCTTCAGAAAAAAGTAGAAGCTTCTTCTTTTAATCCGCGGAAGCACAAAGATGAGACTAGGTCAAAAATAGCACTCTTTGTGGTGAGGTGGTATTTTTATCTTATGGCAGTTATTTTGGTTGGTGCGCCAGTCTACAACTGGTTTATGCAAAATACTCCAGACCTAGTTTTATCTGTTAAGGATCTGGTTTCTACTCTCTCTGGCGCCACGAGTGGAATATTTGGCTTTGTTGTCGGTTATTACTTTAAGGGGACTGAAAACGAATAGTTCTAAAATACCCACCTTCCCATTTTGAAGACTCTCGGAGCCGGGTAGGCGAGAGGGAAGGATTTTCTTAGCAAAGAAAATACCTGTGCCTCAGAACGGGAAGGTAAAAAGAAAAGAATTTTGAATAAAAGCATTGTATTTTGATACTTGGTTTGGTATTCCCAAAGCACCAATTCTGTGCTAGAATACTATCTATCCATCCAATCGGGCAAATCAGGATTTGGACACCTGAGCACTCACATCAAGCACTACGGACGCGTACCAAACCAGGTACTATGGAGATGATGAGCTGTGGCACGAATGTGTTGTGAATTATTACTAAGCATTATCTACAATTTGTTTTAGAGTTTTTAATTTTCATTTATTATTTCTTTTGAAATTTTAAATTTTAAGTTTTAAATTTTAAAATAGACGTCTAAATTCAAATTATGAACATCACTAAAGAAACCCTAGCTAAAGCAGGTCTTCAGTACGGATACTCTCGTACTCGTCGCCACCCATCGGTTAAGCCTTACATTGAAGGCAATCACAATGGAGTCGATCTTATCAACCTCGAGAAAACAAAAGAGCAACTAGAAAATGCTCTTTCATTCCTCACGTCAGTGCAGGGTGCGGGAAAGGTTATCCTCTTTGTCGGTGTGAAGCCAGAAATCCGACAGATCATCAAGGAGGTTGCGTTGTCACTTAATTCACCATACATCGCTGAGCGTTTTATCGGAGGTACACTTACAAACTTCCCACAAATCAAGAAGCGAATTGAAAAACTCCACGACCTTCTTTCTAAGAAGGAAAAGGGCGAACTCGCTGTGTACACCAAAAAGGAACAGCTTCTTATTCAGCGTGACATCGATCGTCTTGATCGTGATTTCGGAGGCATCTCAACTCTCACTAATCTCCCAGCGGTGATTGTTGTCGTTGACCCTCGCCATGAAGACATGTGTATCAAGGAGGCGAAGACTCTTCACATTCCTGTGGTTGCGCTTGCAAACACAGACTGTACACTGGATAGTATCGAGTATCCGATCGTTGGAAATGACGGTTCAGTTGGATCTGTACGTTTCGTGCTCGAAACGATCAAAGAAGCACTTGCAATCTAAACGCAGTAGTGTGTGTTTGAAAATTGAAAATTAGAAATTGAACATTAAACTATATGGACGACATCAAACAACTTCGAGAAGAAACAGGACTCTCTTTTGCACAAATCAAGAAAGCTCTTGATGAGGCAGGAGGAGACAAAGAAAAGGCACGCGTTGTTCTCTCTGCATACTCTGCTGCTCAAGCAGAAAAGAAGAGTGACCGAGAAGTAGCAGCGGGCGCAATCGCGTCCTATGTGCATTCAACAGGCACAACTGGTGTTCTTCTTGAACTTGCATGCGAAACTGACTTCGTGGCAAAGAATGAGGAGTTCATTGCGCTTGCAAAGGACCTTGCTATGCACGTGTGTGCTATGGCACCAGTTACCGTAGAAGGAGAAGACGAAACTGCTCTTCTGAAGCAGATGTTTATCAAGGATGCTTCGCTTACTGTGGAAGGTCGTATTGCAGCTGCAATTCAGAAGTTTGGTGAGAATATAAAAATTTCTCGTTTCACTCGCTATAGTATATAGCGGTCACAATTCATGCTAGTACTCCTTTTAGTAATAAGTGGACTGCTAGCCGCTCTCTCTGCGGGGTCTCTTCTTGTGCTTCAAAGCTACAGGATTTCTCGCCACCAACTTTCGTATGACCCAGAGTATAATGGTCCTGCTCAAGTCTCTGCTACATTACTTGCGATCATACGGTACGCGCTCAAAAGAAGCGTGCTCGTGAGAAAGTTTATTCTCCAGTACATTGCACACCTCGCAGTACGTGTGATGTACTATATCGATAAACTTACCACCTACCTGTATTCAAAGTCGCGTAATTGGTTCGTCAGAAATGCTGTACGAAATCGCGGAACAGTACCCCACTTCTGGGAGCATTTGAAGGTGTATAAGCAGGAGATGGACAAGGAGCGTGAGGATGAGTAGCTCCTGTTTCAAAACCATGACAAATAGACAGTTTCATGATAGGATATTGTAACGTTGTTATTGATTTTAGACATTAATCTAATGTCTAAAATCTAATATCTAATGTCTAAAATCTAATATCTAACGTCTAGTTTTACGCCAGAATAGCTCAGTTGGCACGAGGCTTTGGCCGAGAAATATAATTGCCAACGGTTCATTAAACCGTTGCGAATAAAACTAGGGGATCTTGCGGAGAGAGGAGGTTTTGAAAATAACATAAGCCAGAATAGCTCAGTTGGTAGAGCAACGGTTTTGTAAACCGTAGGTCCTCGGTTCGAGCCCGAGTTCTGGCTCCCTACAACATTTGTACACAAATGTTCGGGCAGGCGCCATGTTCTCTGCAACGGGCACCGCAGAAAACATGGCGCTTTAGCCAAAGACATCCACTATGATTGATACACGAAAATACATTTTCACATTTGTGCTCACGGCAACACTTTTCGCTACCGCGTTTTTCGCTTCCTCATTCTTTTCGGAGAAGCGAGTACAGAGTGTTAAGGAAATACAAGACAACAT
>JBDKFI010000024.1:0-8957 GCA_039798825.1 Candidatus Parcubacteria bacterium
TCTCGCTGGTGTCTCCGGAAGCGGAGGCATGTGCCCTCATCAGGGTGCTGCCAACTCCGTGAATGCGAGGCGCGAGCGGGATGCGGAGTGGCACGTGAACATCTGCCATCCTCCGCACGGCGTGTTCGCGGGAATCTACGTTGACCGCATTGTCCTCGTGGACAGGTGTGGCATCGTGGAGTTTTTCCGAGGTGTCAATTTTCTGGAGCCAGGTGATGATGAGGTGATCTTGCGGTTCGAAAGCCTCGAGCGCGCGAAGGCTCTCAGCAAGTCGTTCGCTCAAAGGCTTTGGATCATGGAGTTCTCACGGGAGCAAGTGATAGCGCCGTTTCTCCGTGGACTCCACACCCACCACTGACCTCCTCCCACCGCCCGCGTCCTCCGGACGCGGGCTTTTGATTTGTTGCACGTGTTTCTTCCTTTTCTACTGGTCACCGGCCACCACACACTGGTATACTACGTGCATGTTAAATGTATCTCGTTCGCTTCCGGATATCGCGGTGATTCGTGGTGGTACAGTGGATTTTTCTTCTTCGCTTACAGAAGGGCAGGAGGTGCTTAAATCACTTTCCAAGCTTGGCTACAAACCGCTTGATGTCATCATTGATCGTACAGGTGAATGGACATATCACGGCGTGCCAACTGATGCGCATCATATTTTCACGCGCGCTCACACTATCGTCGATACGACGCGTGATGCACATGCGCCATATAGTGCACTTGCGCGAAAGATGGGCATCACACTTCTTTTTTCTCGAGGAAACGATGTTCAGATGGACAGGGAAGACATGTATCGTTTGCTTCGCATGCAGGGGTTTAAGGTTCCCGACACCATTGTTGTCAGGTCTTCTGCACCGCTTCAAGATTCTCTTTTTAGAGATGTATGGTCCACGTATCACACACCACTTATGATACGACCACTTCGTCGTACACAAGGTGTTGCGTCGAAGCTTGTCACTCAGTACGGCGATTTTGAAACCATTGTGCGTGATTATCACACAAAGGGGATTGATGTTCATATTCTCACGTACCGCAAAGCGCCGACGTCGTCCATTGCAGTACTTCCTCATTTTCGAAATGAAGCGTTGTACACGCCACTATGGGTTGAAACATTTGATAGTATCGGAACTATTCCAGGACCAGATTCAAAATCAAGAGTACACTTTCACGCACCTGAGTTCAGAAAAGAACAGATTGGCAAAGTGGCACGCGAAGTGTATGAGGCACTTAACCTCACGTCTCCTGCATGCATCGACCTCGTACCATATAAGGATGGTTACATTGTAGTGAACGTGGAGACAAGCCCATCACTGCGAAAGGGCGGCAGATTCATGCAATCGCTTGAGTCTACAGGAATCGATATTGGACAGTATATTCATTCGCACATTAAAGACGAGTACGTCCCACAATCCGCGTAGTATTTTTAAATGTAGTAAACATTGAACATTGCTCTCCATGTCCTCTCAAGATAGACAATTGCTTGGTCTCATACTTGGTCTTCCGATCATACTTCTTATCGTGTTCTATTTCCTGTAATAAAAGGAGTTGAGATACAATAGCACACAGCAAAAAGCGCCCCTCTGGTAAGTATGGCGCTTTCTGCTTTGTTATCCCTTTTGCATGTGCATGCATAGTGAACGACGTCTTTGTTTGATGCGTTACGGTTGCTTCATAGGCTTACTTTACGCAACTTTCTTTGTAGCGGAAGGTTTTGCTTTCGAAGTTTCCGCTTTTTTGTCAGCAGTCTGTTTGAGGGACCGCTTCCCAGTTGTTTTTGAAGCCGCATCTGCTTTTTTATCAGCATCGACAAGCAGAGCTTTTGATGTCCATTCAGCTAGTTTTTTCGCAGCTGCGAGTGCTCCTGTTTTTTTCTCATATCCTTCGGACATGACCACAGGCTCGCCGTTACGTGCCACTAGTTTGAATCGATACAAACCTCTCTTGTCCTTATAGACTTCAAGGATTGGTGTCTTTGTCATCTACAATCTAGTATTAAATCTGATAAACATGAAACAACTGTCTGAAAACAGTGTAGCAAACCTAATGCTATACTGGAAGAGTATCAAGGGAAGTTATTCACAGCTACGACTCAGTAGGGATATGAATTGGCAAAGAGCATCCACAGACATCATGAATGACAAAGTGTACATCAAGCTTGTGCTTAGTCATTACGAGAAACATGGACGTCACGACCTATCGTGGCGTAAACGCATCACAGCGTATAGAATCTTGGTGAGCGAAATCATGCTTCAACAGACGCAAGTGAGTCGTGTGATCCCGAAGTTTGAGTTGTGGATGAAACAGTTTCCAACACTTGCATCTCTCCGAAATGCGTCGCTTACAGACGTACTCATTCTTTGGCAAGGTCTTGGGTATCAAAGGCGTGCCAAAGCTCTTCTTCGCATAGCACAACACATGCGATCGTTACCGAGAACATATTCAGAGCTTATGGCGTTGCCTGGAATAGGGCCGTACACAGCATCAGCACTCTGTGCATTTGCATACGACATATTTCCCACACATCTGCTTGAGACAAATATTCGAACAGCACTCATCGAAGCATTTCATCAGGGAGAAACAGATATTCATGATGGCGTGCTGTACGATGATCTCGCACGGCTTGCAGCGTATCCGCAGGTGAGGTCACTCGGTGCGCGCACGTGGTATTACGCGCTTATGGATTATGGTGCACATTTAAAAACGCTTCGCATTTCTCACAATGCAAAAAGTGCCCATCATACAGTTCAGAGTCCGTATGAAGGATCCACTCGTCAACTTCGAGCAAAGACGCTCTTTGCGATTACGCACAACAAACCCCTTCCAAACGATGAAAGGATAGAGGGTGTGCTTCACCAACTCCTTAAGGAGGGGTACATTGTTAAAAAAGGCAAGACATTCCACATTTCTTAGCTTATGCAAGGAGGGGTAGTAATTTTAAATTTAAAATTCGCTTACCTCACTCCTTTATCCCCAACTCTTTCAAAAGCGTCGTAACCTGTCTCGGTGAGAGCATGTGTACTTGTCCAGCTTTAAGTCCATGAATCACAAATGACATGATGCGTATACGTTTAAGTGAGAGCACGGTCAGATTAAGAGCATTTAACATGCGACGTATCTCATGCTTCTTTCCTTCTGTGAGTATTATTTTTAGCGAATGACCTTCGTTGTAGATCGACACAGAGCGAACAGGAGCGTACGCGCCTTCTTGTGTGGTGATGCCACGCTTAAGAAGTGTCACAACTCGTGGCGTGCATTTCTCTCGCACGGTGACGTCGTATTCTTTTTCTCGTTCATGTCGGGGATGGAGGAGTGCATCTACAACGCGATAGTCGTTAGAGTACAAGAGTAGTCCTTCACTCTCCTTATCCAATCTTCCAAGCGGCTCACACTGTGGAAGCTGTGGAAGTTTACCAGTGACTTCACCCCGTGGCTTAACGTAGAGTGCGTACACGAGATCTTTTGTTGGGTACGATACACACACCTTGTCTCCATGTGACACCCTACTCCCCAAAACTGCTTGCTTGCCGTTGATAGTTACATATCCTTGTTCTATATACTCATCGATGGCGCGTCGAGATCCTATTCCTTCATCACGAAGAAATACATTGATTCTTTTCTCTTCTTTATATGTGGCTAGTAGTTCTCGCATATGTATTTTATAAGTTAAAAATTATAAATTCCACAAAGTGGTTACCTCGTATCTCGCATAGGAAGCACGTACGAAACGCTCCACAATATCCCGCACCCAAGCAGTAGAAACATAAGCTGAGGTCGTTCTACAAGAAATGGTCCAATGAGGAGACCGACACCACCAACAGTGATAGTAGCGACGCTTAATGTGTTACTAAACAACGCAGTAAGTGAAGCGTCCTCCGGCCCAACTTTTTTGAAGTAGTAGGTAAATGCCATTGTTTCTACACACGCAGCGCCGATGCGAGAGATGAGGAGTATGGCAGTCCAAAGCGATATGTTAGGAGATCTAAGGATGACACAGGTAAACACTGTGACTGCAAGAATGAGAAGTCCAACGATAAGCAACTCTTTTTCACCGTACTTTCGATCAGCCAAAAATCCAAGTTCGTAAGGAAGTGCTACGAGTGGTATGAGTACAAGTGGCATGATAAACGTGAGGTACACGGTAAGTGGAATGCCGAGTGTGCCGAGATAGAGTGGTGTATAAATAATCATTACTGCATAAAAACATTGCACCACAAATTCAGCTATGAGCGCTGCGCGTATGTTCTTATCTTTCCAGGCGAGTCGAAATGCTCCAAGCATATTTATGCGTTCATACGCAGGCTCTTCGATGTGTGAGAGGTATGTGTGAACAAGAAATATAAATGGTATGAGCATCGATGATGCGACCATGTAGAGCGCAGAAAACGATGCAACACTCAGTATCACGCCACCGATAAGTGGAGATATAAGTATTCCGACATTTAAGAGCATTAGAAAGAGTCCTCGTATGGATCCAGTTTCAGCATGCTTGGAGAAGCTTTCTATGAAGACATTTAGTGCTACGTAGAGAAGTGTCTGTAGGAGGAAATGGGTAATGAAGAATACTACAAGAAGAAACGGTGTGTGAGTCAAACCAAATGAAACAGTTGTGATGATTTCCAAGATCACAAGACCAATGGTAAATCCATACGTATGGAATCGTCGCATGTACTTTGCCACCGACATGGAGCCGATGAGCGCAGCGATAGATCCGAGCATGTAGAGCAAGCTCACCGTTGATGACCCAAAGAATTGATGCAAATATGACGATGTCGCATAGAGCGGGATACCGTAATGAAGTGCATACAGAAGGGTGAGTAGGTACGTCACCACAAGAAGCTTGTTTTTAACGATGGCGTGCATAGAGATAGTATAACAGTGGTAGCGAAGAGCTCACTGTTAGTAACATACGGAGTTTCCCTCACCAAGAAACGATAAGTTCTTAATTTTTAGTTTTTAAATAAATGCTCAATACCCAAATACATATGTAGATGTATTCCACTAAAAACTAAGAACTAGAAACTAGAAACTTTATCAGCGCTATACGGTGATGATCACTGGGATGATCACTGGGCGCTTCGCTGTTCTTTGAAGCAAGAACTTTGTTGTCGCTTCAGTTACATCTTGTTTGAGTTGGTCGAGATTCATGAATCCGCCCTTTGCAAGTGCATCCTCGATAATCTTCTTCGTGAGAAGGCGTGTTTGGTAGAGGAGGTCTTGTGACTCCTTAAGGTAGACGAATCCTCGAGAGATAAGATCAGGAGATTTTTTGAGCTGATGAGTGTGGCTATCGATAACACCGATCACCACAAACATACCATCTTCTGCAAGCGCTTGTCGGTCTCGCATGACGACATCTTGAATCTTTCCAACAGATGTTCCGTCCACCACAATCATCTCAGATGGAGCTTTTTCTTTAAGTGTGGTGATCTTGTTTCCGCCATCTTGAATTTCAATGACCATACCGTTGTCTGGTATGATGATGTTTTCTTCAAGCATGCCGAGCTTTCGTTCGATATCTGCGTGTACGCGAAGCATATAGTGGTAACCGTGCACAGGGATGAAGAATTTTGGATGAATCTTGCGGTGAATCCACATGAGCTCGTCGTGATTTGCGTGCCCTGATGAGTGGACGTCTGATGTTTTGTAGTGAATCAAGTGAGCGCCTTGTCGAGATAGTTTATCTTTCAAGTTTTGTACAGCTCGTTCATTTCCTGGTACCACTGATGATGACATGAGAAGAGTATCGCGCGGTGTGAGGCGTATGAATTTGTGTGTCTTGTTTGCGATACGACCAAGTGCCGCGAACTCTTCTCCTTGTGCACCTGTTGCAAGTACGACAAGTCGGTTCTCCGGGTACTTGTTCATCTCTTCAAGTGTGATCAAGGTTTCTGGTTTAACTTTAAGCATGCTTGCAAGTTTTGCCACTTCGATATTTGTCTTCATACTACGACCTTCTACCACTACCTTCTTACCATATCGTTCGGCTGTTTCAAGCATGAAGAGCATGCGCTCTACCTGGCTTGCAAAGGTGCTCACGATGAGTCGCCCAGGAGTGTCGCGGATAACCGCTTCGATGTTTTTGTACACGACTCGGTCAGAAATAGAAAATCCTGGGTTTTCACAGTTTGTAGAGTCTGTCATGAGAAGCAAAATGTTGCGATTCTCAAAGACCTTGTAGCGATCGATTTCGTCATCTGTTGGCACGCCGTCATCGTGATCGAGTCGAAGGTCTCCTGTGTGAACGATGTCACCATAGGGGGTTTCGATGAGAATTCCCATAGAGTCTGGGATCGCGTGAGTGACGCCGAAGAACTTAACCTTCAAATCACCAAGCGTGACCACATCATCTCGTTCAACCACATTGATCGTGAGTGGTGTGAGGTGAGGGAATTCTTCTTGACGCTTCTTAATCATCAGTGACGTGAAGAGGCGTGCGTAGATCTGAGGATTGTCGATGCGTGGCATGATGTACGGAATCGCGCCGATGTGATCGAGGTGCCCATGAGTAACAAGCACTCCCTTGATCTTGTGCTTATGCTCTTCGAGGTAGCGTGTGTTCGGAAGGATGAAGTCAATTCCTGGTGTATGAGTTTCGGTAAACTGTATACCGCAGTCCACGATAATGATCGTGTCTTTGTATTCAACCATGCTCATGTTACGTCCGATTTCTTCTACACCACCAAGATGAATGACACGAATGTCGCCATCTTTAAGTGGGGGAATATGATCTGTTTCTCGTTTGCCGGTAACGGTCGTGTCAAACTTTGGACCAACCATCGATCGAGGCGGTCTAGCGTTTCTTCCGCGCCCTCCGCGAGACCGCTCTCGTTTAAACGGGGCAGGGGTTGCTTGCGTTTGCTGTTCTGTAGTCTGTTCTTGTGGTGTCATAGTGTTAGTGTTCATGGTGAGTAAGTAGTGGTTGTTCTAGTTCTGTACTGTTTAGTGAATAATATTTTCTAATGTCTGGATAACTTCCTTAAAGTACGTCTTTGGCCATATCCGTTCGCTGTACCTGTACCATTTTTGTACAAGGGTGAACCTTGAAGAGTTAGAGAGGCTCACTGAAGGGAGTATGGTTGTTACTTTATCGTTGGTTACATAAATAAGCGACGGGGCAAAAAGAAATATTCCTGGAACTTCATCTGCGAACTCTTGCTTTACTTCGTCGTATGCGGCCGTACGAGCTACGATATCAGAATCAGATCGGAGTAGCTCCAAGTTCCTGTCGAGCTTATTTGATACATAGTTTGAAATATTGAGGCCTGGATAGTTGCGTTGACTTGAGTGCCAGAATGCATAGAGATCAGAAGGGGATGCTGTGATAGATCCAAAGAGGAGAGCCTGGAAGTCTCGCTCTTTAATAACGGCTTGATTAAGATCTGCAACTTCGTAGACAGCAAGTGTGGTGGTGATACCGACCGCTTCCCAGTCTGCTTTAATCATTTCCGCGACCTTCTTCATCTCGTCGGTGTTTGCTGTTGCAAGCGTTATCTCGATTTCTTTATTTGCCTTGTAGGCTTTGGTGCTTTCAAGCAACTTCTTCGCCCCTTCTACAGAATAGGTGGATGTGGATGTTTCTGTATCAAACGGATAAGGGTCGTTGATTACTTTTCCGTAGTTCATAAGCACGCTCTCCACAATCGCATCTTTATTGATAGCCATTTGAAGTGCTTGTCGGACTTTCTTTTCTGATAGAGCAGATGCTTTGTTTGGGTTGAAGAATACTGTGAAGGTTCTTGGGAGAAATGATGTATGAACAGAAGAAGATGCAACGTCAAGTGAGGTGACAGTTTGTGGAGAGATGCCGTGCACACGATCTATGTCTTTATCTACAAACGCTTGCAATGCGTAGCGTTCGTTTTGGTAGGAGGTGAGTGTAATCGTGTCTACGTACGGTCTTCCGAGTGTGTAGTCCTCATGTGCTTCGAGTGTGAAGGTTTGCGGAATACCATCAGTTGATTGTATCTTAGTGATTTTGTATGGACCTGAACCAACAGCTTTTACATTGTAGTCACTGAGACTGAATTGTTCATCGGTGAGATTCTTCCACACGTGTTTCGGAAGAATTCCAACAGTGAGAATATCCATAAAGAGTGGGTACGGTTGTTTCAATGAAAAGATGAGGTCGGTGTCAGATATTTTTTCGATGGTGATACCCTCCCACTCTATTTTATGCGGACTCTTGATGATTGGGTTCTGAATGAGATTAACCGTGTAGATAATATCATCCGTAGTCACGGGGGTGCCATCATGAAATCGTGCAGTTGGCTTGATGCTCACGGTGTAGTGAAGCTTGTCTTCGCTTTCTGTTATTGATGATGCCATATCAAGAATGGCTTCTCCTCGTTCATTTCGTTTGGTGAGTCCAGCATAGACAAGCGATGTAAGGTCAGCATCTTGTTCGCTTGTAGCGAGAACTGGATTGATAAATCGCGGCGTCCCCACGATACCTTCGTGTATCGAGCCGCCGTAGCTTGGTACAGTAATGAGGAAGCGATTATTAAATACAAGAAGCGCAGAAAAGAGGAGTCCACTTGCTATGGCGAGGAACAACCAAAAGACGATCACTCGTTCTGGAGAAAGTGACCGATAGAGCTTCTGTATACGAGAAGGTGTATGTGTTACCTGATACGTTAATTGAGTCGTGTCCATGTACGTCGATGGACTATCTAGTGCTTAGCGCACAATAAGCGGATACGCTACGGAAGCAACAAAGGCAATCGCCACCATAAGGGTGAGGCGATAGAGTGTTTTTTCTGCTCCTCGTTTCTCCAAAACTGCACCACTCCCACCATCTGCACCCAATGCTCCGGATGCGTCAGTAGTAGCCCTTTGCACAAGGACAAGCACGGTGAGGAGAATAGCTAGCGTTATTTGCACAATAGATAGCATGTGAACCATGGGACTATTGTACCATATGCCTCCTGTAGTCGGCAAGAGTGGAAGAATGTTCAAAC
>JBDKFI010000025.1:0-8481 GCA_039798825.1 Candidatus Parcubacteria bacterium
GAACAACTCTCACTCATTCGTGGACGAGTAGAGCGTGTAGAAGAGGGTCAGGACTTCACCGTGATCGTAGACTACGCACATACCGATGACTCACTGCGAAAGCTCTACGAAGCATTTCCATCATCACGAAAGATTGCAGTGCTTGGGTCAACAGGTGGAGGGCGCGATGGGTGGAAGCGACCAGTGCTTGGAAAGATTGCAGATGAGTACTGTGACGAAATCATTGTGACCAATGAAGACCCTTACGATGAGGATCCGATGAAGATCATGAGCGAAGTCGCAAGCGGCATCACAGCACACACACCTCGTATCACGCTTGATCGCCGCGAAGCGATAGCGCAAGCGCTCTCACTCGCACGAACTGGAGATACCGTACTCATTTCTGGCAAAGGAACCGATCCATACATCATGGGTCCACACGGTACGAAAATTCCGTGGGATGATACGACAGTTGCAAGAGAGGAGCTGAAGAAACTGTTAGCTGGTAACCGTTAGGTTGTAACGAACACACAAAAGATAAAAGTCGCGCAGATTTCTCTTGGCGCGACTTTTCGTGCCTGACAGGCATCAGGGCTTGAGCGCTTGTCCGTCAACCTCGATCGGAATCCATGTGCCCTCCACCTGCTCTTCGTACAGCACGTACTTGCGAACAGGCAGGTTGCCCCTTCTGAGGTTGAGTTGACAGAAGTGGAACCCTTTTTCAGGTTGCAGAAGTTGAACCCTAATCCGAAGCGCGCTTCCCTTTCGCTCGAAGGTGATGAGGTGTGCGGCGATCAGATTTTCCGGGTACTCCACAGCATACTCGTTATACGTTGGAAGAATGCACCCCTCTTCGGGCTTGAGGATGAGAAAGCGCGCAACAGGCACATCCCGTTCAGGCCTTTTCACCTCGTAGCTACCCCGAACCACAAACGGTCCGAGGGGTGGTGGGTCGGGTTCACCTTCGCGGTAGACCATCTTCGGGAAGAACCGGTACAGTCCTGCAATCTTGAATTCCTCAGGAATTTCGTAAATACCTTGTGAGCTCATGGCTTCTCCTCTGGTTTGTACAATCCCTTGCGGGGCTTGCGACAACACTATCACATGAGCGATAGTGTTGTCATGTTCGATACCAAGGTGACCAAGAACGATGTATACTTTCTCCATGGGACTTTTTCTTAAAATCTTTTTTGGCTTCTGGGTTGTGTGGATCATCTGGTACATCACTGGAGGCCCTCTTCGTGACGACACCACAAAGCCATACGTTCGCGTGAATGAATCCGGACAATTGGAACCAGCCGGAACGAGCACGCTTAGATAAACTGGAAAAAGTGTCGCTTTTCTGTTAGGATGATGAAACATTATTCTGGTGAAAAAGAAGGTTGTTTCTCCTGACCCTCTTCGCGGTTTAATGTGTATCCCTGTCCCTATAGCTCAGTTGGTAGAGCAGCGGCCTTTTAAGCCGACGGTCGAAGGTTCGATCCCTTCTGGGGGCACAAAATACAAAACACACAGGTCAGACCTGTGTGTTTTGTATTTTGCGCCCCCAGAGTGAGCCAACTGCTTGGCTCACGTAAGGGATCGAAAGTCCGGAGCATGTTTTTCTAGCAAGAAAAACGGCGAGGAGCGGTCGGCGAGCTTTTTGAGCGGCGGCGAAAAAAGACTTGTCGAAGATACCCCTTCTGGGAAATCAAAAGGTCATGTCACGTTTTGCGCCACAGAAAAACAAAGATGTATCCCAAGATCATCTTTCGATATAACCCTTTTAAATCGACAACACGATACTCTCCAATTCCACCTTTAAGTCTTTCTCTCCCCGATGAGCCAAGACGCTTGAAGACATGACGCGCTTACCGAGCGCCTCACATTCGCGAATGGAGAACTTTGTCGGTTTGCCGCTGAGAGTATCTCCCCACAGCGTGGAAATCTTCCACCAGAGCGCTCCTTGAATTGCTTCTGGTTCCAACACATGTTGTATCTTCATCCACTCCACCCAAGCCCCCTTCTTATCTTTCCGAGCAACCGCATTACACAAACCAAACGGACTCAACGTTTCTTCTTTCTCTTCGCGCGCGTCAAACAGTTTATGAGAAACCTTTTCTAATTTCTTCATACGATTCGCATCGGCAAATGGTTCATCGATCACAAAAATATTTGCGGAGGACTGCATGTCTTGTAGAAGGTCGTACACGTATTCACGAGTTTCTGCTTTTTCAAGTGTCTGAATGATATGAACAATAACCTTTTCGCCAAACAAACTTCCAGCTTCGATAAGTGGCAGAAGTGCGTGAATGTGCTCTCCGTATAGATGAGCGCTTGGACTCCCAAGCTTGGCAATTTCTACCAAAGCTTGTTCACGTTTCGCACCATGAGTTCCGACAAGTGTGTAAATCATATGCTATGACTAGATGACTTTTAAGTTTGAACCAAGCGTCTTTGACGCAACGAGTGGAAGTGTCGCAAGTCCTCTTTTTTTCAACACATTTTCAAGAACCTCCACAAGATCATCCGCGACATCTTCTGCAATAGCTGTATCTAGTTCAAACACAAGCTCGTCATGGATTTGAAGTACGAGTTTCACTTTTTCATGCAAACCTTTTTGTTCGATGTACTCCTGTGTGTCGAGCATGGCAAGTTTCAAAATATCTGCCGAGGTTCCCTGCACTGGTGCATTGATAGCGATGCGTTCGCCTTGTGCTCGCAGAAACGGAAGCGGACTTTTAAGAAGCGGCACTTCTCGTCTACGACCAAGAAGCGTGAGTGTGTGCCCATGTTTCCACGCATACGCTTTGACCTCTTCCAGGTAGTCCATAAGTCTATGAAAAGTTGCCTTGTACTGATCATAAAATTCCTGCGCTTCTTTTCGTTCCACTCCCATGCTTTCTTTAAGCGATGTGACTCCCATGCCGTACAAGATGCCGAAGTTGATCGCTTTTGCTTTTCGTCTCATGTCAGGCGTCACATCTTCTTCTGGCACACCAAACACGCGCGCAGCGGTTCCTGTATGTACATCAATCCCTTTATTAAAAATCTCGACTAAGTTCTTGTCTCCAGAGAGAATTGCAGCGGCGCGCAAGTCGATCTGTGCGTAGTCGCACGAAAGGAGTACGTACCCCTTCGAAGCTACAAACGCCTCTCTCACCTGTTGTCCGAGTTCGCTTTTCACTGGAAGATTCTGCAGATTCGGATCAGTGCATGCAAACCGCCCCGTCCCTGCTCCTGTTTGAATGAAGTGCGCGTGAATTCTCCCGTCGTCTTTCACATACGTAGGGAGAGAGTCTATGTAGGTCGAGAGTAGCTTCGTGAGCTCGCGATAGTGAAGCACTTTCTCGACAATCGGGTGCTCGTCTTTGAGCTTGTCTAATTCACCGGCGTTCGTACTCTTTGCCCCTGTTGATGTCTTTCGTATCTTTGAACCGAGTCCGAGCTTTTCGTACAACACTTCTCCAAGTTGCTTCGGTGAACCGATATTGAACTCCACTCCGGCAAGTGTATGAATTTCTTTTTCAAGCTTCGACACCTCGACGTGAAGATGCTCGCTTAAGATGGCAAGTTTCTTTACATCAAGCGTGATGCCGTTGTGCTCCATCTCTCGCACTCGCGCCATGAGAGGTCTCTCCACCTCTTCGAAGAGATTCCACAACCCTTCTTTTTCAAGTTCACCACGAAGCACATTCTTCATAGACACAGCGTCTCCTCCTCCTGCGACATTTCGTATATCTTCAAGCGAAGCATTTGTCATCTCACTGTGAAGCAAGTGCACCATGATGCGAAGCTCCTCGAGATCGTCGTCGGAAACAGTCTCTTCTGTCACTTCTTCTGTTGTACCACGAAGTGTGTGAAGTCTTCCTCGAAGCGAGCGAAACTCATATCTGTCACATATCTTGTCGTACTCCTCTTGGCTGATCATCTCAAGCCACGGCTTGTCTGGGTGTACATATTCACATGGTGCATCACGTCTGATGGTCGCAAGTGTTTTGGAAAACAGGGCTTCCTCTTCACCCTCTTCAAGCAACTTCACGATGCGCTCTTTGAAACCATCCAAAAGAAGTTGCTCGCGCTTCTTCTTGAGCACTGTGTACACGTTCTCGATGGTCCCGTACTTTTTAATGAGCTCGGTAGCTGTCTTTTCTCCAATACCAACGATACCGATAATGTTATCTGATGGATCGCCACGAAGCCCCTTGTAGTCTGCGATGTGTTCTGGACCAAATCCGAAGCGGTCAATCACCGCTTGTTCGTTATAAAAAACAGTCTCTGTCCCCTTTCGCATGGTGTACACCGTCACCACATCATCATCGACGAGCTGCAGTGTATCCATGTCACCTGAGGCGATGATGACACGAGTATTTTTCTCGTGCTTTAACTTCTCTGCAAATGTTCCGAGCAAATCATCCGCCTCGAATCCTTCACATTCGTATGCAGGAACAGAAAGTGCAGCGCACAAATTACGCGACTCTTTGATCTGTTCGACAAGCGCGTCTTCTGTTTTTGAACGCCCTGCTTTATATCCATCGTACGATACGTGGCGAAAGGTTGGTTTAGGAAGATCAAAACATGCCGCGATGTAGTCCGGCTTGATGTCGTCGTATATTTTGAGCACCATCATGGCGAAGCTGTAGAGCGCACCAGTTGGTCTCCCGTCGCGCGTAGCAAACCCACCCATCGCGTGATAGCCGCGATGGAGAATTGCGTGTGCATCGAGAAGCACAATCGTAGTTCGTTTATCTTTCTTCATAGTAGAGGGTTATCTCGCGGGTGTGTTCATCTTCTACTCGGAAGGTGAGTTCGATGTCTGCTTGGAGGTATGTCATCTTAGACGGCCACTCCACGGCGACGATGGTATTGCTGTCTTTAAGATCTTCTTCTAGTCGAAGCACGCGCGCCTCATCTGGATGAGTAAACCTGTACGCATCGACATGGACAAGCGAGCGAAATGTCGGATGCTTGCCTTTGTACAGTTTCTTTAAAATAAATGTTGGGCTGTGGACCTCGTCCTTAGAAATACCAAGTTCCTCGGCAAGCGCTTTGGTGAACGTGGTCTTTCCAGCGCCCAAATCCCCTTCCAAGAGGATAACAGGAGCAGATGATTTCTGTTTCTGCACAAGGAGTCCGACTACCTTTTCTGCAAGCACACGTAAGTCCTCTTCTCCTAGAAAAAAGGTTTCCGTCATGTGTCCAGTCTACCATAACTACGATTGGAGGAGACCACCCTCGAAAGCTTACTTTTGTTTTACGTTTTTAAAAGCGCAGTAACGGTGTTTGTATTGAATATCAAAAACAAGAAGACCCCACACCGCGAAGCACAGGGCTTCTTGGTCGTGGGGTCTGAACCTCCTCTACCAGAATGCAATCTCAGCCGGAGGTAGCGCAGATACAGCCTCAGAGCTTTCTTTCGGGGTTTCCTCCGGAGAACTCTTCTCAAAGCAGTAGCTGCGAGTCGTATGGTTTGGGAATTTCAACCAGAGGCGAACCACCCACCCTTTCCCGTCGGAGAGTTCGCACTCTACGCGGGCTTCCACGTCATCATCGCATGGTCCGCGAGGGCTCCACTCGCTATCCTTGAGACTAGCAAAGAACCGCCCTTTCCCGAGATACGTGCTAGACCTCTCGAGGGTTGTGTTGGTGACTCTGAAATTCCAGTGCGGGAAATAGATCATCTTGTATCCGAGCTTATTCCGCAGAATGAAGCACAAGAGTTCCACCAACTCCGTATAGGTTGAATTGATACTGAAAGTACTCATCTAGATCTCCTGCTGGAGAGTTGCGTCCTTTTCTACTGAAAAGACCGGCTTGAGGAAATCCCAAGCAAAAGTATTATACAATATTGAAGTGTTTTTGTCAATTATACCCTTATTAGGCAATACAAAACCCCGACGCCGTAGGCGTCGGGGTTTTGTATTGCTTTCTCTTTCCTTCTGGCTCACATAAGGCGCGTGAGATTTGGGTTAGTGGGCAGCTTTCTTGTCGTTTGAATACGAAGCGTACACGCTACGTCCAAGGATAAAGATGATGAAGAGGATCGCGATAAGCGCAAGCCATTCAACGAGTGAGTCTGGAAGGAATCCGCGATCAGTTGATGCGCCGATTACTTTCTTGGCACCTGTTGTTCCAGTATCTGTACCCTGAACGATTGAACCTACTGTGTACGCAGTCACTTCGTCCTGTGCATTTGCGCCAGGAACTTCGTAGCTTGTGTATGCAGTTGTCACAATAGACTTTCCAAGTGGAGCATCGTTTGCGACTGTACCTGTCCATGAAACTGATCCTTCTTGGTACGGAGCAAGTGTCGGCTGCATGATGGTAAGCGTACGAGTTGTTGGATCATACGTTCCGATCTGAGCGTTCGTAAGAACGATCTCTGCAGGAAGCACTACCTTTACCACCATTCCTCGAAGTGTTTCGTCCGAGAGATTCTTGAAGGTAAGTCGGTATGATACCTGAGAACCAGCCGAGAGATTTCCTTGTGTCTTCTCGAGTTGCATTGAGACAAGCTTTTCTCCTGAGTTGAGAAGGTCTGCCGCTGACTTTGAAGAAACGGTTACCACTTGTCCATCGACACAGATCACTTCGTTCTTCTTTACAACGGGCTTCTTCACCACTGTCGTAGTTGTCGTCTTTACGGCTGGCTTCACGTACGCGACAGTGTTTGACTTTGTCTTGAATGCTACGATTTCACCCTTCACCGTTCCGTACTGGTTTTGCATCACTGCGCGACAGTAGTACGTTGTTGATGACTTGAGATTGATAAGCTTGTTAGAGAATGGAGCAGTTGCAGATGTTCCGATATTTGCTTTCGCAGTTTCTCGGCCCAAGTTTGCAGTCTCACCGTATTCGAACCATCCAGTTGATTGAGCACCTGATGCGATGAGTCCGATACCATTACAACGGGCAGAGGTGTTGGTAATCTCTGTTGCGACACTTGTGATCACATTGTTGAACTTGATCGTTGTAGGAGGAGTGTACGCGATAGTACTGTTTCCGTAGTAACATGTCTGATTCACAGGAATACTTGTTCCGTTTGCACAGACCTTGTACTGAGCAGAACATACTGAGTAGAGAGGAATTGTTGTTCCATCCCAACATGTTTGGTATGTCGTTGTCGGTATAACATTTGTACGTACACATGAACCGTTCACTGGAGCAAGTCCATCTGAACACACATTGTTTACAACTGTTGGAATCGTATTGTTTCGAACACAGCTTCCATTTGTTGGTGCGTATCCATCAGAACACATGTTGTTCGTTACAACAGGAATCGTGTTGGTACGAGTACATGAATTGTTTACTGGAGCGTATCCGTCCGCACAACGAGTCACCTGTGTGACTGGCACGACGGTTGTACGTGTACATGAGCCATCCGAGTTTCGTGGGAGACCATCAGAACATTGAATGACTGGTGTGGTTGGTGTTGTGATAACCGGCGTCGTTGGGTACGAAGGATAGGTGGGATAGGTAGGGTATGACGGTGTTGAGTATAGAGGGTATGTAGGATAGCTCTGAAACTCTGGTACATACGCTGGATAGGTTGGGTAGATAGGAGAACTTTGAGACTCTTGAACATATGTAGGGTATGTAGGGTATGAAGTCCCACATCCTCCGAAACACCCTACATCTATAACGTCTGTGTTCCCATTTCCTGAAGGTGTATACCCCTGCCAGATTTGATCTGGGACCCATGGTGTTTGAGTCTGACTACCTGGTAAAGGACTTGACGATTCATTACACCAAACACAACTAACGTCTAGAAAATCTGTATTTCCATTTCCGGATGGAATGTAGTCTTCCCACATACTATCTGAAACGAACATTTCAGCCGACGCTTTTGGTGTTGAAACAACCCCAAAAGCAACCGCAAGCGCGGACATGAGCACAATTGTTTGTAAAATCTTTTTCATACGTAATTACTACCTATAATAATAGTAGGTGTATTATACTATACTCTTCATTTTTTGTCAATAGAAAAAGCCCGCCGATTTCTCAGGGGCTTTGGGTGTGCGAAACCGCACACCAGGTCGTCAGACTTGCGAACGACGAGTGCCTTGTTGGGGGCGCTCTTGGAGCTTACAGCTCGAAGGCAGGTCATAGGACTTGCGGACATCTTCCCAGTTCTTGTAGAGCTGGGCCTGCATGCCGTCGCAGTCCGACTTGCCGTCAGCGAGCAGCGGAGCCTTCAGGTCGGCGGCGATGTACCTCGCCTTGGTGTCCGCGATCAGCTTGTTGGTCGAAGGATCGACCAACCCCACCATGGTGTTCCCACTCTTGGCTTGCGCCCGGAGTTCGAACTTATAACCAAGGTTGGTCTGAACGAAACACCGGCCATCGGAGCGCTTCTCCTCACGGGTGACCCTCACCTCCTCGTGGGGGGTGCAGTCCTTCGCGCAGGTCTCGGTGGCAGCCGACTTGCCTTGCGGCGCATCGACCACACTCGGACGAACCCGAACGGGTTCTTCGATCGTCACCGGAGCGACGATCGTGAGCGTCGGGCAGACAGCCTTGCCG
>JBDKFI010000026.1:0-8463 GCA_039798825.1 Candidatus Parcubacteria bacterium
CCAAAATAATTTGCACCCCAAACTGGTTTCTCGTTTTCGTATACAATTTCTCCGCCGATAAAATCGCGCCCACCAAAATAAGTATCGTGGTAAATTAACCCGTCTTTTTCAAAATGATAATCCTCTGATTTCAAGCGAGAAGGCGCGACTTTGAGCGCGGTTTTGTTCGCGTATGTCGCTTTGTTCGCCTCGTTTAGAAATTTTGCAAGTGTTTCGGTATTCATAGTGATTTTTCCCATTCGCGGACAATCGTCAGTGATTCTTCTTCTAACTCGGCAAAATGAACTAATTCAATCGGGTGCGTCAATTCAGAGTTTATTGCGGACGGTTGATAATGTCCGCCGTAATAATCAGCTGACACTTTTTCTTTCGGGCATGCAAAAACGATTTTTGGAATTGCGCTCCACATAGACGCGCCGAGGCACATCAAACATGGTTGCATTGAGGCGTAAAGAACGGAACCTGATAAATCGGAAGTTTTGAGGTTTTTGCATGCCTCTCGTATTGAGGCCATCTCTCCGTGACTTGTCGGGTCGTTCAGTTTATTTCCGATACTAACTCCCTCGCCGACAATTTCTCCATTTTTTACAACAATCGCACCCGCAGGAAAACCGCCCTGTGCAACAGACTCTTTTGCTTTCAATATTGCCTTTTGGAGAAAGTGTTTGTCGTCCATAATTATTTTATTTATCCGACTCTTTAATTTTTCTATTGAGATAAGGCGAAAAATGATTTTTATATCTTTCCTGTAAATCATTTCTTAGCCAATCTTTTCCTGTTATCGTATGGCGACAAAAAGTTGTTCCACATTTACATTCGCCAGGCATTACCCAATTTTCGTCAAGGACAAATACCGCATAATCTATAGTTAGTTCTTCATTTGGTTTTATGCTTCTTCTGGCACTTATTGTTACCTCATCTTCCATCCATGTATTTGGATCACATGAATGATTGTGATTATAACTTGGGTCATCATTTTTGGTTGCATGATCGAAAACATCCCATAAATTTTCTTCAATTTGTTGAATTGCTTTCCCTTCTTGCTTGGCTTTTTGCGCTTCAACGCCACTCATAAAATCTCCGCCCCAAATCACAACAACTTCCCCCTCGTTTATTGGTTCCTTAGCAAAAAGACCTAATCCGTGAGATTTGGAATTTCTCTGTTCAACTCTCGGACTAATCCACGATTCTTTTAGATATTTTTTACTTTCCATATCATTTCAAAAGTTCATTAACCGAAACCCCGACCGCTTTCGCCAATTTTGCAATTGTCGCAAGTGTTGGATTCGTTTTGCCGTTTTCAATCGTACTAATAAAACCACGACTTACTTCAAGCTCGCGTGCAATATCTCCTTGTGATATCCCTTTCTTGGTTCTGATCCTTTTCAGGTTCAGACCTAACTTTGCAGATTCGTCTATCATTGTCCACAGTATATAGCATTGGTATAGTATATCACAATGATATGATATAATGTAACTATGACGGCGAAGCAAAACCAAGAATTTCCTTTCCATTTCTTTTTCCGCTTCGCGGCGGAGGGGTGGGGGGAGGAGACGCGAGAAAAATGCAAGGAAATTTTTTGGTTTTTGCACACGCGAGTCCGCGAGCGTGTCCGAGGCGCGCATCATTGGTCATCAGGGTTATCAGCAAAATACATTCGAACTTTGTCTAGCAAACACCGCCGGTTTAAAAAAGAGTCCGCATAGGCGGCCTTTTTTATTCGGCGGAGACGAGTAAAGCACCTGCGTGCTTTACGTGTGAGATTCGAAAGCCGCAGGTATATTTTGATAGCAATCAAAATACCGAGGAGTGGCCGGCGAACTTTTCGAGTGGCGACGAGAAAAGATTTGTCGGAGATTCTCATCGTCTCCGCCAATATGTTAGAATAATACTTCTAACAATTTGGAGAAGTGGCTGAGTGGCTGAAGGCACTTGACTCGAAATCAAGCAACGGGGCAACCTGTTCGTGGGTTCAAATCCCACCTTCTCCGCAGACTGAAACGCAGTGAAAATATGCGGAGAAGAGAAAGACATCTGCATGTCTTTCGTGTGGATTTGAAAGTCGTAGCTATGTTTCAAAAAGTTGTCTTCCAGACTTTTTGAAACGAGCGAGGCTGGGTCGCGAGTACTTATGAGCAACCCATACAAAGTATGGTTAGCGCAATTAGTAACTCGTGACCGAACCCCACCTTCTCCACCCCCCCCCTGTTGAAAACATCCACCTGAGCACAGAAAACTTTGCTACACTACATCTTGTAATTAGCTTTATATCATTTAACACTCCACATCATGGACCCACAAGCAGCTCAACCAGCTCCGGCACCATCAGTTGTTGCCACACCACCACTACAAACCCCTGTCAGCTCATCCCCTTTCGGGAGAATTGCACTTTACTCAGTACTTTTCCTTGCAGTTGGGTTCGTGGGCGGATTCTATACACCAGGACTTTTGAATCCTGCAGTAGAAGTACCAGTGGCGGTACCTCAAACAAAAGACCTCTCGCACGCACTCACATCAAACTATCTCAATAGTACGTATGGTTTTTCTTTCAACTACCCAAAAGCATATACACACATTCTTCAAACGAAAGACTATCTCTGGCTAAGTGATGCGAGCACATCCCTTGCCATCACCATCACACCGAAAACGTCAGTAAAATACAAAACCCAAAAAGAAGCGTGTGCTGGTGTAAACGACGATGGTGGGTGCGCACTTTCTCAAGACATCATGAATGCGACAAAAAAGATACTTGATGAAGCAACCACAACATCTAAAGCAATTATTCCACTCTTGGATGTAGAAGGTGACATACTCCCTACTAAAGATGGTTTTGTCATGACAGCACTCAGACGATCTTGGCAATCAGGAGAGGTATACGCATACGCGGTTATGCTCAACAAGTTTGGAGACATGATCGTTCTCGAACAAGCACTCACTGACAACGATGTTGCTTCAGCGGAACGAAATCCTGCTTGGACAACCTTCAAAAACGTAGCAAAGACGCTCGAAGTAACCAACTAAACTTCTTTATACAAAAACGCAGGACCATGTCATGCGTTTTTGTTTTGAACTATACACACTAATTAAATATCGCAACGAGCAGTAAGCTTTAGTAAGCTTACATAAATGAAACGTGAGGCAGGAGTAACCACGAATGAAACGGGGAGTAACAGTTGTTCGGACGTGAAATAAAATGGACTTTATTTTATACTAAAGCATATGAAAAGACATATACAAGAGTTTGTAGTATTTGTGCGTGAAAAAGGAGTGCTCGGACTTGCAATCGGTATCATCATGGGTGGTGCTGTTACCAAGCTTGTGAACTCGATTGTGGAGAATCTGGTTAACCCACTCATCGGCGCTGTGACCGGCGCTGCAGGAAATTTGAATGACCTCGTGTATCAAGTACCACTAACAAACATCGTTTTTAAATGGGGTGCGTTCCTCTCGTCACTCATTGACTTCATCGCCATCCTCGCTGTTGTGTATTTCGTGTTTATGAAGATGCCCCTCATACGAGATATCGACAAAAAGTAAGCATAGTGACGCTAAAAAAGCGGGAGACCCCGCTTTTTTCGCACCTTGTCTCTATCATACAGACCTGCATCTCAGATCTGGATGCGCTCCCCCTTGCAGATGGCACGACCCTCGAAAGAGAGTCGTGGCAGTTCTTCCGATTGATCCGCACGCACAGGCGTTCGAAACCAGACGAACAAAAGCTCGAGGAACAAGTCCAAGTCCGGATACCACATGACGTATTCTCCTTCGAGGGGAACCCTCATGTGAAAGTATATACCAAAACAAAACCCGCCGCGCTTTCGCGCGGCGGGTTTTGTTTTACTCTGGTATTGAGTACGAGACCTAAAAAGAAATTAATCCGTATCAGCCTCAATCTTCTTCATAATTGCAAGGACTTCATCTGGGTATGTAGGAACAACAGTACCGTTGTAATAGTAGAGCTTCTCCTCTGTAGACTTTCCAGCATAGTAGCGAGCAGTCTTTGGGTTAGCACCACCTAAGTTTTTACCGAGTGCTTCAATCGCCTGATCGTAGCTTCCGAAGTTGTGGAGTTTACATGATCCCCAACCAAATGGGTTGTATCCACACGCAGCCTTACCACCGGATGACTCACGAATACCAATCGCAGGAAGAAGTCTCCAATCAAGACCATACTTTTCAGCAACAAGAACGAATGTCATTCCTGTACCATAGAGAGGCATTGAACGCTCCTTAAAGTACGTGTCAATCATGTGGGCCTTTTCTTTACGAAGGTCTTCAACTGATACTTCAACCTTTGATTGTGTTGCTGTATCAAGTGAACTGATATGGGAAGCAAGCGATATGCTTGGAACGGCCATGAACGGCACAAACGCAAGCATCTGACTCACTTTGTAGATGTATTTGATCATAGTAGCGCAGTTACGCTCTGCAACGGTCCGTGGTCTGGAGAAAAGAGTGGGTGAAAATTAAAACACCAAGCAAATAAAGACTATTACTAATCGGTATTCACTTGGTATTTACACGTTCACTCTTATGTGGTTATTGTAGCATATCTAAAGCACATTGTCAAGCCCTTTTTGTCAAGCATATGTATTCTGTCCTTTATAAAAGCATTGTAAAATAAGGGTTTTGTTGGGTTTCTGGAACACAGCTTCAGCAGCCTATTTACCGGGTGTGTGTTGGATACAGCACATACCAAGCATTCCCTGGTAGCTTTTTCCGGACAGAAGCGTGTACTGCGTCGATGCTCGGCAGGTTATACCATGGATCCACCCAGCCGTCCCCCACTTTAAGCAAATAATGTCCAATTGGATACTTCTCACTTTTGGCGACAAGCGTTATGGAGTGTGGTAGCGTAGAATACTTCCTTGCTTCTTTAGCGTCGTAGCTCTTTTGGTTGAAAAACTTACTGGTGTAATCCAGGTTGTGTAGCTTTAAAAAGCGCACCATGTCCGCCACGTTCACACCTCTTGTAATTGGATAAAACTTCTTTTCAAAGTCTTTCTTTACGAGGCTATAGTCTTTCTGTAAAAGGTTTGCCAGACATGCAATGCCGCATCCGTTTATATCCTTTTGGTGTTGGTATATTTTCATACTTCTCGTGCTAGCACTAATTGGTGACTCCCTGAAGGGACTGCGGACTTTAACAAGTTGGTTACAACTTAAAAAGTCCGGGAGCCTTCGGGTCACAAAAAATGTGCCCCCTTATTTTTTGTGACCCTACGCGGAATCGAACCGCGCTTCCATCCTTGAGAAGGATGTGTCCTAACCGATAGACGATAGGGCCATTACTGAGAAACTGTCCCTATCGTCCTGAGGTTGCAATTCCGTAGGGCGATAGGGCCAAAGTAGGACAAACTATACCATATTCCACTCTTTTTTTCACCCCTTCTATCTGAGAAGCCAATCCTTCTCTTGTCGTGCAAGGTATCGCTTCGGATCATGCGTCTCTGCGAGAATCATCTTGACCGCACGCTCCATGCGCATACTTTGAGAGCCTTTCACATACACGATGTCTCCCTTTCCGAGGACTTGAACCAATTCTTTACCAGCATCAATCGAAGTATCACACTGCATGATGTTGTCGTCTTTCATTTTCCCGTCAAGGGCGCCCTCTGCCGTTGCACGAGAACGAATCCCTACCGTGTAGAGTTTATGAGCTGACTTAGCGGCGAGAAGCCCTATCTTGTAATGTTCATCTCGTGTGAATTCACCGAGCTCAAGCATATCTCCGAGAACCGCAATCTTGCGACCAGAACACTCTGTCTCATCAAGTGTTTTTAATCCGTGCTCAGTTGCTTTTGGTGAAGCGTTATAGGTATCATCAATAATGACTGAACCATTCATGCCTGGAAGAATTCTCATGCGACCCTTTGGTTTATCTCCATCACGAAGTGATGCGCATGCAACTTCAAGTGAAATACCGAGCTCTTGGGCAACAGCAAGTGCTGGAAGTGAAGAATATACCGGGGATTTCCCAAGCAGTTCAGGGAGAACTAAGTGATGAGTCTCTTCTCCAACAAAGATATCTGCTTCCGTCCCCTCGATTGGATCACCGTAGGTTCTAATGTTCTTTGCTTGTACATGACACACCTCGTGAATACCCACACCAACCGTGCGAGCAATCGTTGTATCTTTAAGTCGCACGGTGTCGTGATCATCCGCGCTATAAATGAAAAGACCTTCACTTTTAAGTGCTGCTACCAAGTATCCTTTTTCTTTCACGACAGCTTCTCTGTTTTCAAAAAATTCAATATGCACCGGCACCTGTCCAAACTGCGTAACAACTGCAATGTCTGGTTTGACCCATTCTGTTATAGATTTGATGTCCCCTGGACGATCAGCACCGATCTCAAGAACAAGGTGCGTTGGGTAGGTTGATTTCCACGGAACAAACAACCCACGAGCAAGGATAACCAACCATCTGATTGGACTTCCCCATCCAGACTTTTCTCCGATGATAGTGAGTGGCACACCAAACTCACTGTTCATGCTTTTCTCACTTCTGCGCACATGGAAGTGATCTTTCATCACTGCATAGATGGCGTCTTTGGTAGAAGTTTTGCCGAGATTACCCGTCACACCGATGATAAACGGCTTATGGCGAGCGAGAACCATTTTCGCTTCCCATACGAGAAGTTTGACGATGATGGGTTTAATAAGGTCTTTCATGGGGCAGTTTCTAGACAATAGACAACAGATGCTAAGAATATATAAATTATATCACAATTGAACATTCGTATACGAAGCAACTACTCTAACGATAAGATAACAATCCCTTTTTCTATAAGATCTTCTTGTGACCAGACAAAATTAGAACCGTCGATCTTAAGTACACCTTTATAGGTCACCGTCTTAGTGAGTTCTCTTCCCGTATACTCTTGTGTATCCTTATCCCATTCTTGAAGAACAAGCGTATCGCCTTCCATTATTTCAAAATCATTAAGTCGAAGATCATACTTTTTCTTTCCACTTTCTAAAAGATCCCAATATTCTTTCCAGAGTTTTTTCTTAATAATTGCCATATTCTCCAGGCTACACCCTTTACGCTACACGCTGTTCCCCCATCAACTGCTGATGCTCTTCCGTATTGAGTTCACCACATTTCTTCCACTTCTTGCCAGAGCCACATGGACACGCGTCGTTGCGTCCGATCTTGTCCTGATGCGCACCACCTTTACTTCCACCTTCTTGATTCGAGCCTCCTTCTTGTGCTGGTATGACAGGTACGAATGATTGTTTGTTTGCTCGTGCTTGCTCTGCCGCGAGGAATCCATCCAAGTTTTCTATGAACGCAATAAGCTCAGTTCGAAGCGTCATTTCCAGTGCCTTAAACGCACGAAGTCCTTCTTTCTTGTACTCAACAAGAGGATCTCGCTGGCCATATGCACGAAGGTTTACTGAATTACGAAGATGCTCCATGGCATCCAAGTGTTCCATCCACAATGTATCAATGATTTGAAGCATCATGACACGAAGGATGTGGTGCACCGCTTCCTTCGAATACTTCTCTTCCTTTTGTGCAATAGTATCTGCAAGTTCTGGTTTTTGTGCCACAAGCTCTGCAAACACTTCTTCGACGATCCCTTCGTCGTTTTGAAGAATCTTTCTCCTTCTACCGTAAATACTTGTACGCTGATGATTCAACACATCGTCATACTGAAGCGTATGTTTACGAGTATCAAAGTGAAATCCTTCTATTTTCTCCTGTGCACCTTCAAGCGCACGTGACACCATACCTGAGGTCACTGGTTCATCTTCTGGTATACCGAAGCGCCCCATCATCGACTTGATATTAGTCGATCCAAACACACGCATGAGATCGTCTTCAAGCGATACGAAGAACTGTGTTTCTCCCACATCCCCCTGTCGTCCTGAGCGACCTCGAAGCTGATTATCTATACGACGCGCTTCGTGACGCTCTGTACCGATCACATAGAGACCACCGAGAGAAAGCACACCTTCTCGTTCTGCATCTGTTGCGCTTGGACCACCAAGTTTGATGTCCACTCCACGACCTGCCATGTTTGTGGCAATCGTCACTGCGCCACGTTTACCTGCTTCTGCGATGATCTCTCCTTCCCTTTCGTGATTTTTTGCGTTAAGTACAGCATGTGGAATACCTGCTCGCTCGAGATACTTTGAAATCTCTTCGTTTTTCTCTATCGAAATAGTACCGATAAGCACTGGCTGACCTTTCTCATGAAGTTCTTTCACTTTTCGTGTGAGCGCTTGCCACTTTCCCTTTTCTGTTTGGAAGATAAGGTCATTGTGATCGAGACGACGGATAGCGTTGTGTGTAGGAACAGGAGTCACCACAAGACCATACACTTTATAGAACTCTTCACGAGATGTTTCTGCAGTACCAGTCATTCCAGCAAGTTTGTCATAGAAGCGGAAGTAGTTTTGGAAGGTGATAGACGCAAGCGTACGAGACTCTTGTTCAATCTTTACCCCTTCTT
>JBDKFI010000027.1:0-7918 GCA_039798825.1 Candidatus Parcubacteria bacterium
ACACCATGGCTTGCAGGTAAACACACCATCTTTGGAAAGGTGACAAAGGGTATGGATGTCGCTCGTATGATTGAAGGTGTACAGACAGAGGCAGGAGATCGCCCTGTACAGGATGTGATTATCGAATCGGTTACGATTCGATAAGTAGACAACAGACTCTAGACAGTAGACAGTAGATGAAAAAATCGGAACCGAAGGTTCCGATTTTTTCTGTATTCTGTGTTCTAATGTAGATATCCGCGTTTGAAGTCTTCGAATGTCATTTCGTGCTTTCCTTCTGGTGTGACTTTCATAATGACATCGCTTGCAACGAGCGTGTCAGATCCAATGAGTTCAAGATCAACCGCTGTTACTTTGACTCGCATGTGTTTGCCTGCATGGTCGACGAAAAAGTAGACAGAGGGCCATGGAGTGAGCGCTCGAAATTTTCTCTGTACTTCAGCGGCGTTTGTTGTAAGTGTAATTTCGCCCATGTCTTTTGTTATCTTTTTGCACATGGTTGCGAGAGTATCCTCTTGTTCTTGGGGAAGAAGTGTACCTTCGAGATAGTGTGGAAGTACTTGCACTAAGAGTTCACCGCCTACTTGTCCGCACTCAACTTCAAGTGTTCCTGCGGTTGCGGTTGGATTAATGATGAAAGCACTTTGTGTGAGAAGTGGTCCTGTGTCCATACCCGAGTCTAATTTCATAATTGAAACACCCGTTGTCATACCACCATCGAGAAGTGCGGATTCGATAGGGGATGGCCCACGATACTTCGGAAGAAGCGATGGATGTACGTTGAGTACGCCATGTTTTGGTAGAGATAATATATCATCAGGAATCATTTTCCCATATGAAGCAACGATAAACACATCGTAATTCTCTTCATGAAGCGGAGAGTCTCCCGGGAGATCTTTAAGAGATTCTGGTTGGTAGACTGAAATGTGTTTCATTTCGGCCCAGGTTTTAATGATTGGTGCTGTCATGACCATGTGCCTACCTTGAGGTGCATCTGGCTTTGTGACGACAAGCTCTGGTATATATCCGTCACGTACAAGTGCCGCGAGAACTGATTCGGCAAGTGGTCCTGTTCCAAAAAAAGCGTAGCGAAGAGTGTTCATGGACGATGTATTATTTTTTTGTTTTCATCATAGACTTTACTTCCTCTTCTGTGTACTCTTCCAAGTCATATCCGTGGTCTATAAAGAGAATCCCGTCGAGGTGGTCAATTTCGTGTTGGAAAATATGAGCGATGAGCCCCGTTGCGCCAAATGAAAACTTGTTTCCTTGCATATCATACGCCTCTACAGTGAGCGATGTGTGTCGTTTTGTTTTGCCATACATCCACCGGACAGACAGACACCCTTCTTGGCGTTCCTCCATTTTCTTTGAAGCTTTGGTGATGGTTGGATTGATGAAAACAAGTGGTTTCCACTTTGCATCTTCTTCGTATGCAGATGGAGAGACGACGAAGAGTCGTTTTGAAATTCCTAGTTGTGGCGCAGCAAGAGCAACACCGTCTTCTTCTTGTGCAAGCGCTTGTTGCATAGCGAGGATGGTTGCTTGTAGATCTTTACTTCCGAACTCTGTTTTCTTGATACTCACGGAGTGAGCGCGCAGCGGGTTGGAAGGTTTTTCGTCTATTTGAACTATGACTCCTTTCTGTTTCATACGATTACTCTATCACATGACATCCGTCTTATGAAATGAAAAAGTGCAGCGGGTTCACTGAAGGTTTCCCGTGGTACACAATGCGTTTGATGCGCTCTCGGACTGACGGATTGTTGCCCCACTCCGTCTCTTTGATGTGTACAAACAGAAGTGTCACACCTTTTCCAGCTTCAAACCACTCAACGACGTATGGTTCAAGTTCCTGCTCGAGACGATGTCTCATGTCGTCTCGCAGGTTTTCAAACTGTGCACGCACGATGGTGTAGTAGGGTGGTAGTAAAAACTTTTCTCGCTCACGAAGCAATGTGTCATATACCTCACGAAAGCTCGGTGCAACTAGTTGTTTAATAATGGGTGTGTTTTTGAGTCTCGTTTGAAGAATGAGTTTGCCGTCTTGCGCTTCACGAACCTTTTCCGCCATCTCTGTCACAAGTGTCAGTATCTTTTCATCGGTCCTGTATTCTGGAAGAGAAAAGAGTGAATCAAGTGAAAGAATAACAATGTGGTCTGCCTTATCTACTACATTGTGTGCCATCTCTGTACCGATGAGAACTCCGTATGGTGCATCGAGCCATTCTTTGTATACCTTCTTTACCTTTTGACGAGTGGATGTGTGTTCTCCGTCTATAATAAAAAGTGGAATTCCCAATCTTCGCAATTCTTCTTCTACGCCTGTTGTGGCGATTCCAAGTGTTTGCATACGCCAACCACCGCAGTGTCTGCAGGAGAGTGTGGTATCTTCATCAAGTTGAACTATGTTTTCACACTCATGACACACGTAGGTCCGTAGCCCAGCTATTTTGTGGAGAACGTATGGTCTGTTACAGGTAGCACAGGTGAAGAGTGTGCCGCAGTCGCTACAGATCGTGGTTGGGTACATGCCTTTTCTGTGTGCGTACAAAAAGATGTGTCCGTCGGATTGGAGTTTTGCTGTGTGGAGAATCGCGAGGGTTTGACGCGAGAGATACGGGGACGCACTTTTGTTTTCGTCTGTCATCGGCACCACAAGGACGTCACTATCATTTCGAAATTGAAGGGGCATCACTTCATGTGCATCTTTTGTCGTGTGCAGCATATGAGCTCGAAGTGAGAGCATGTGAGAGCCAAGAAGGCAGGGAATGGAACTTCCTTTGGCAAGTGATTCAAGCACGACACGTTGATCATACCCGTCACTTCCGTGTGTGAAGTAATAATGGCTGTGTTCTCGCTCTATCACCACAAGTCCAAGATCGTTTCTCGACCACGGCAAAATAGAGGGGGTAGAAAGAATAAGAAGGGGATGTGGGTCAGATGAAAGTTTCGTGTAGTGATCTTTGTACTGTTTGTCTGATAGACCGCTGTGAAGCCGTACGACGTATTCATCTATCCCTTTTGAAAGTTCAGCCGAAGCGTATTCAAGATCTGTAATGGTTGGAAAGAAGATAACGAGAGATTTCTTTTTTGAAAAGCACTCACGAATAGTTGTTTTGTACCTGGTGATGCGTTCCGTATAGCTTTGTTCAAGCAAAAGTAGCTCGAACCCTTTTTGTTCTTTTGGGATGGATAGTTGTGCAAGCGATGCGAACGCTTTTTCTGAAATAAGATCATACAGTAGTGTACCCAGTGGTCGCATGAGGTACGATGAACTTATATGAAGCGCATTCCACAGTTTCTGGTGAAGAAATTCTTTGGTGTGAACTTTTGAAATTTTCTTTAAGCCAAATGATGCATGTTTGAGTGATTGCTTTTCGTCTTCTGCGTTGTGCGCATTAAGTACGAGTGCTTTTCCTGACCTGCGCTTGACGGTGATTTCTACAAGATCGCCAGCTTCTATACCATCTTTCCCAAAATACGAAAGTTCTTCATACGGTATACCGTCCAAAAGCGGTGCGACAGTGAGGACTTTCATGGGAGTAGTATACTCCTTAATTTTCAATTTTCAATTTTCAATTTTCAAAAAAATCCTTTTAAAATAAGCACTTTAGGCCATATTGGCGTGGCATTTATATGGTATACTACTCACATCTATGGGATTTTTCTCCAAGAAGCTCGGCATTGATTTGGGTACCGCAAATACACTCGTGTATGTCCCACATAAAGGCGTGGTACTTGTCGAACCATCTGTTGTTGCTGTCTCGCAAATTGATAATAAGATACTAGCAGTGGGTAATGAAGCAAAAGAGATGATCGGAAAGACACCTGACTCGATCATCGCATATCGTCCGATGCGTGATGGAGTGATTGCAGATTACCGGGTGACTGAAGCGATGCTTCGATATTATATTAATAAGGCATTGAAAGGTTTCAATCTCTTTAAGCCAGATGTAATGGTCTCTGTTCCTGCTGGAGTGACTTCAACTGAGCGTCGCGCAGTGATTGAAGCTGCGCTTAAAGCTGGAGCGAGAAACGCATATGTGGTGAAGGAGCCAATTCTTGCGGCAATCGGGGCGGGTATTCCAATTCATGAAGCACAAGGAAGAATGATTGTAGACATCGGTGGTGGTACCACAGACGTGGCAGTGATTTCGCTCGGTGGCATCGTCTGCAGCACCTCTGTTAAGTGTGCGGGTAACAAAATCGATCAAGCGATTGTTGATTACATCAAAAAAACGTACAACCTCGCAATCGGAGATCAAACAGCAGAAGAAATAAAAATAAAAATTGGTTCAGCGCTTCCCGTTGAAGAAGAGCTTTCCATGAAAGTGAAGGGGCGTGACTTTATCGCAGGACTTCCTCGTACCGTTGAGATACGTACCAACGAAATCGTAAAAGCAATCGACAAAGAGTTGCGGTTGATGATCAAAGCAATCAAAGACGTGCTTCAAGAGACACCGCCTGAACTCGCATCAGATATCATCGACAACGGCATCATCATGTCAGGGGGAACTTCTATGCTTCGACATTTTCCTGACCTTGTGGAGCGACGCACTGGCGTAAAAGCAGTTCTCGCAGAAGATGCATTCTATTGTGTGGCGAAGGGGACAGGTATTGCGCTTGAACATTTGGATACATATAAGCGTTCAATATTTGCGAAGAGGTAATTAAGATATTTACTGTTTTAGATAAGTGTATGTAATAAAAAACCACCCAGAGCCTCGTGGAGGATGAGTGGTGGTTGGGTCTTTTCAGGACCCTTTCCTTGCGGAAGCTATAGGAATGACTTTGCGGCCTTCTTGTTCTTGGAATTCAGCATCGAACAGTGTGGCACGGGGCTCGATGAGAATGGGGCCGCGACCCTTCACTTCCGGTCGCCGTCGAATTATTCGCTGTATGCCGTACGCAGGCCTCACTCCTCCTTTTGGGAACAGTGGATCAGCTGGATCTATCGAACCGTTGTGATGGTAGTTGTCCGTAGCGTATCGTCCGACGCACATGTTCCACGCAGGGCAAAGCAGTTCCGCTGCAGCATTGCTCGAGCATCGGTTGCAACCCTTGCTACCATTTAACCAGAGCACGTTCGCCAAGCTGATCTTGTCGAACTGTTCTTCTTCACAGATGTCGCAGATCGTTTCCCGTAAGATTCGAGCAATGACGGAGTTGTCCATCCTCTTGTGAAGAATGAACCCGCCGACTTGATACAACTGGAAGATGATGTGCACATCGACAGCGAATGCGTCCCTCGGAAAAGGTAGTGCGCCGAACTCCGCAAGGTACAGAAGATAGAGCGAGGTGATCTTATGCTCGAACCCGAGGAGCGGATTACGCCCATGTTCCTTTTCGTAGTTGTTGCGCCACGCAAGTACTCCATCCACCGTTGATCCACATGCTCGGAAGATTTCGACAGGATCGCCATCGAAGTCTTTGTACAAGGTAACCGCATTGTTCAAGAAGAACCGTGCGTTCTCGTTGTGGATGCCGATGCTGTAGTCCTTGAAAAGTTGAGCCAGTCGCTCTTTCGTGAGGTCGATCACTTTTTCGCTATAAACCCACGGATGATCAGCGTACAGCCTTGTGTGATTGAGGTATAGCTTATCGCTGTCTTGCAGGTGATCTGTCGGAACCACTAGGTAGTAGTACGCCAAGAACGCCCTACTCCCCACAACCATCTTTGGTGGTCGTGTCCGTTCGTCGAACATATCGGGTTGCGCGAAGCCACCGTTGTCCTGGCCAGGGACGTACTTGTGCTGTGGGCCGTCGGTGGTGTGGTGGATCAACTGGAAACGACCAGTTCTTTTCGTGTACGCATCAAGCATCACCCGGAAGAACTCTCGAATCACCGTCTTGTTTATCGTTATGTCATCTGTGCGCTTTTGAGCGCGTGGACCAAGCCTTTCTGCCAAGTCCAGTTGCTCAGTGAGTTGTTGTCTGGACTTGGCCATGATGGTTCCTTTCGATTAGTCTAGAATGGACATGTATTATCTGACTGCACACCCTGATAGGAGAAGTTGTCCCACGGGATGTCATCATCAGATGGAAGGTCTTTCGAGGATTTCGCCTGCGAACCACTCAGTCGATTGGCTACATTTCGCCTATCTATTCTGATCATGTGTTCTTTGGATCCGAAGATCGAGATAGTGAAGCAGTTTTTGGCGTGTTGAGTACGCTTCTTTTCACGCTTCACAACATGACAAGGGTGTAGAGTGCAATCACCAAGGAGTTTCTCCTTTTCCTTTCCAAGCGATTTCTCAGATTGGTCCAGAAAAGTATCTACCCTCGGTGACGGAAGCTTGAAGATTTTACAGGCACGATCGAAGATGTGAAGACTTTCTATGTCTTGTTCTGCGATGAGTGCACGCACAATCTCCAGACTCCGTTTCGTGTAGCCTCGATATGTGATGTTCTTTTTCATCCATGATGTCACAACAGCAAGCCGGGCAGACTTTTTGATAGTTTCATCAGGATATCTCCCTCTATGGCTTGCCTGTAGTCGCTGAAAGCAAGCAATCTCCTCGACAATCTTTTCTGCTACGAAGGCGTAGTTTCTCCCTACATGTTTCCTGTCAGCTTCATCTTTCAGTCGAAGCAGCGCATACAGGAGTGGTTGGTCTTTCGGTATACGTATCGTAAGCCACGATTCATACACCGTCATACCTCTCTTTCCGATGTTTTCTTGAACGAGCTTTGCACGCGTCCAAGTTTCCATGCGTTTATCTACGCACGTTTGAATTGCGTGGTAGAGAGTGGGAAGCATTCGACGAACTGTTGACCATGGAAGTGTGCCAATTTTCGTCCGCTCGGGGAGGAAGTGTGTCTGTTCTCTTTCTTTGAACTCAGCCGCCCTGTACGGAACAAAGCGACTCAGTCCAATTTCAAGAGCCACAGCTTGCTCAACATATTCTCCATAGAATGTTGCTGGAGCAAGTACGACAACACAGTCTACCAACCTGTGACGAGCTTTATTTCTGTAGTGGTTTGTCACGTTTCCAGACTCATCGAGTCTGATCACGTATTTGGCATACTTTTCCATCATTGCTGCGTCACGGTGCACTTTCTCTAGTGTGTGACCGGCACTGAAGGTGCCTTTCGACGTCCGATGTAGCCCTCCCGTAGGAGAGTACGCGTAGTTACTCATTAACGTTCTCCTGCGAAAAGGTTTCTGGGGTGTGTTCGACAAAGAACACCTGGCATGATTGTACTCTCTAAGTACTGTAAATCAACCTTGCCAAGATGGTATACTCCTTGTACTAAAGATATGGATTTTTCTTCGTTTCCAGAACATCATGCGCTGCTTGTCACACATCCTGATCGGCAGATGTATGGTGATTCGTTATGGAAAGAACTTTCTAGTCTTTCTCCTGCGCATAGGTATTTCAATCAAACAGTATTAGATATTGATACAGCACGAAGTATCATCGCGTGGGCGCAGTCGTCGTATCAAGGGGAGCGTGTCGCACTTATTTCTTTTCATACAGCATCGCTTCCAGCACAAAACGCTATGCTTAAAGTCCTGGAAGAACCGCGCGATGGGACCCGGTTTATTCTTGTGACAACGAACAAAACACATCTCATCGATACAGTACTCTCAAGAGTGCTCCATATAGATAATGGACAAGGGACCGGAGATGATGGACCCACATACGCGGAGGAGTTCTTGCGAACAGCGCAACAAGAGAGAATGAAATCTCCTTTCATCATTGAAATGCTTGCGCGCACAGACGAAGAGGGGAGAAAGGACAGGGAGTCAGTAAAGTCATTCATTCTCTCACTCGTATCCCCCCTCACAGAGAAAAAAACCAATCCACGATATATAACCGAAACGCTTGAAATTGCATCCTATGCATCTGACCCGTCTGCATCAGGTAAAGCATTGCTCGAGTACCTCGCTCTTCTCCTTCCGGTCATTAAG
>JBDKFI010000028.1:0-7287 GCA_039798825.1 Candidatus Parcubacteria bacterium
TTTATGAACTAGGCAGCAACACCCAGGATCTTTGCCAAATGATCTTGGTTAAACCCAACCATAACATCATTTCCAACTTTGATGACAGGCACTCCTAGTTGACCTGTTATCTCGACCATTTCCTTTCGCTTTTCCATGTCCTGTGCGACGTTGTAATCAGTGTACGGAATGTTTTTAGATGCGAGCCAATCCTTTGCCATATGACAAAAATGACACGTCGGTGTGCTGTATATCTCAATTGCTTGTAGTGGTGTTCCAGATGATGTAGTAGGTGTATCCATAGACACCCAGTATACCTAGTGATTTATTCTTTGGCAAAAAGTGAAATGAGTACTATTTTTATACGCTCCCACAGAGCAACATCTTGCCGAACCGGTGCAACTGGACTCTTTTCTCCATCATAGATAACAATTACCCCCTCCCCGTTTTTCACCACAGGATAGGTGGTACGGACATAGCTTTCAAACCCACGTGGGGTGCTGATGCTAGCGTTTTTATCCTCTGCTTTGGCGACTTTTGCCTCAAGCTCTTCACGCTCCACTTTACTTTCTAGATAGAGTTCTCGAACCATGGCACGTTTAGCGTTTAATTCCATAATAGAACGAAGAAGTAGAATACACACAACAAAAAGTACAACGGCTGTCACCCTTGAATACAGGAGCCTCCGGAGCATGTACTTTTGTTGATATTCACGCATAAATACTGTAGGATTAGTATACTCTACTTTTACATTATGATTTTCACAGGAAAGAACAGAAAGCTCGTTACTCGCATTTGGGCATCGATATCCATCTTGGCTATTATCGGTATGGTTGGATTCTCCTTACTTGCCCTCATTCGATAAGACGAAACAAAAGTAAAACGGCCCCGTGGGGCCGTTTTCGTATTGGCACTAAGTGCATCCGTCGGGACCACGTCCCCACCATGAGCCGACACACCAGGCAATCGGAGGATTTTTCATCCCCTCGAAAAACTTTCGATTCTCCACCTCGTCGGCATCATCGGAATTGTTCCCCGAAGAGATGTACTTGCCCAGAATACGCCATCTGAAAAAACCCATCTGCTCGAAGATATCTCCCTGACCTTCTCCATACGAAAGGATGATGGCGATGGGTCGCACACCCTTACCGTCTTCGTGGAATATGGTCGTCACGTACTGGTTGATCCGACGTGCACGCTGCTTTATGAGGTACATGTTTTGTTCGCCCACCTTGACGTACACATACGCCTCTCTGAACCCTGCAGCCTGGAGCTCCAGTTCACAGTCCGTGGAGAACCGAAGTGCTATCATATTGAACATGAGAAACCTTTCTCGCGCACAAGCGCGTTTGAATTCGACGTAATTAAAACACTTTACAAGCACAAAGTCAACCGTAGCGTCTAGCTCTTAATCATATTTAAGAATGTATCATGAGATATGTTCACCTTCCCTTCTCGTTGCATTCTATCTTTACCTTTCTTTTGCTTTTCGCGCAGTTTCATCTTTCGTGTGATGTCACCTCCATACAAATAGCCCGTTACATCCTTCTTCATGGCAGCGATTGATCTACTTGCCACAATACGCCCCTTCACATATGCCTGAATCTTCACACGAAAAAGCTCTGCAGGAAGAATCTTTTCAAGCTTTACCACTGCATCTTCGCCTTCTTCTTGTGCGCGATAATCAGGGACCACACGAGAAAATGCTGCCACTCGCTCTTCTGCTACATAAATATCAAGACGCGTCACCACTGCAGGCTTGAGCTCCCCTGGTTTATACGCAATTGATGCATACCCAGATGTTCCTGACTTTACTTCATCAAAGAAATTACGCATAAGTTCACGAAGTGGCATATCAACCACCATCTGCACTCGTTCATGTCCCCAATCTTGCATATCCATAACAATCCCTTCATGCTTCTGCAGAATCTGCATCAGTGGACTCACGTATGCGTGTGGAGTGATAATTGTCATGATAATCCACGGCTCCCTCACAGAAAGGAATTGTCCATGATCTGGAAAATAAATTGGGCTATAGATCATTTCCACCTCACCGTTTTTCATCGTCACTTCATAGGTAATCGATGGCGTTGTAATCACGAGCTCCTGATCAAACTCACGACGAAGCCTCTCTGTAACGATCTCAAGGTGAAGCATTCCAAGAAACCCACATCGAAAGCCGCGACCCAATGCGCCGGATGATTCTTCGTCAAAGGTAAGTGATGAATCGGAAAGTTTAAGTTTCGAAAGGCTCGCGCGAAGATCATCAAACTCATCCTGAGTTTCTGGATAAATCGAAGCAAACACAAGCGGTACCGGTTCTGCATACCCAGGAAACGCATCGAGCTGATGAGCAAATGTAGTGACCGTATCTCCAACACGTGCAATACCTGGCTCTTTAATACCCGTCACAATGTATCCGATCGTTCCACCAGTGATATCCTTTGCCTCTTTCTTCTCTGGTGCAAATGTCCCAACTTCTCGGACGATGAATCTGTGCTTTGATTGTAAAAACACAAGCTCGTCATCACGCTTGATAGAACCATCGAGAATACGCACATACAAAATGACTCCTTGATGATTTGAATACTCGAAGTCAAAGATAAGCGCACGGGCTGATTTATTTTTTACTACTTCACTCACTGGAGCTGGAACCTTTGCAATGATGGTTTCAAATAGTTCCATGACCCCTTCTCCTGTCTTTCCAGAAACCGCTTTAATATCGTCTATATCACAGGCAAGCAACTTTACGATTTCTTCTTTCACCTCTTCTGTTCGAGCAAGCGGGCTATCGATCTTGTTTACAACAGGAATAATGGTGAGGTTAGCTGCGAGCGCCATTTCAAGCACAGTCATCGTCTGAGCTTGAACACCCTGTGTCGCATCTACAAGAAGAATGGCACCCTCCACCGCGCGAAGCGACCGAGATACTTCATAGGAGAAGTCAATGTGTCCGGGTGTATCGATCAAGTTCAAAATATATGCCTCACCGTTTGTAGACACGAAGTTCATGCGCACCGGTGTCATCTTAATCGTAATACCTCGCTCACGCTCAAGTTCCATGCTATCAAGCACTTGTTCTTTCATGTGACGCTTATCCACGGTCTGCGTCATCTCAAGCATGCGATCAGCAAGGGTCGACTTGCCATGATCAATGTGGGCAATAATGGAGAAGTTACGAATATTCATCAGTCACTCCATACTACATGAAAAACGCTATTTAGTAAAAAGGAGTACCCATACTCTACTTGTCAGACATCATCGCTTCTTCCTTGTGTAAAAAATAAGTAGCGAAGCTAGATATACGCCAGAAAGAGTCCATCCTCCTATAATAAGTGCGAACGAACCGTATGAAGCAGCAAGCAAGTAGAGTACGAGAACCGAGAGAGAGGAAGAGATGATATTCGCATAGAGAAGCCCTGCTGTATCTTTTGCTGCATTAAAGGCGTTTGCAAAATAAATATTGACTGCGTAGACAGGAAGCATCCATGCAATGCCGCGAGCCATGACAGCTATCTGGTGTGCGTTTGCAACATTTCCATAGATAACCCGTACAATTGTCTCTGCATAGATAATAATAAGCGCTGAAACGATCACAGAAATACCGACAATGGAGATGAGGTTTATTCTAAGCAATCTAGCAAAATCTCCTTGTTCATTGTGAACATGCTTATGCGAAAGAATTGGGAGTGCAGCAGTTGCCGCACTTTGCACAACAACCTGTACGAACGCGTCTGTTATTCGTTGTGCAAACAGGTACGTAGAGAGCACTCCAACACCAAGCGATGTAGCAACAGCTGTAAAGATGATTTCTCTAATCCTTGAAAGAACATTTGCAAGCGATCGAGGGAGAGCAATTCGCATATGCGTTCGTACATGCTTCCAAGAAAAAAGAGAGAGCTTGATGTTCATTCTTGATTCATAGAGCGTGTACGACTGAATGACGAGGCTTCCAAACGCACCAACCACCACACCGGCGACAATGCCATAAATGCCATGCGTTGGATACAGAAGCGGAATAGACGCGATGATCGCACCAGTATAAAAAAGTGGTGCCACACCATAGAGTACAAATCTATGACGAACCTGGGCAAGAGATGCAATGAGCGCTGAAAGACCCAAGAACAGCGGTTGTATGAGCAATATACGAGTGGCAATAATGAAATACCCTCGCTGAAATTCATCAAATCCGGGCACGATGTGTGGTGTGAGTGAGGGCGTGAGAAACATCGCAATAACCGATGAAATAGAAAGTGCTCCACCGAAAAAGAAGAATAGCGAATTGAATTTACTCTGTAGTTCATCTACATCCTCGTCTTTGTGTTTAGTAATGAATGGAACAACGGTTGCTGCAGATACAGCAGAAAGCAGGATGCCATATACAAGATCTGGAATACGAAATGCCGCATTATAAACATCAAGCATTGGGCCAACACCTACCACTTGCGCCAAGAGGCGATCACGAACCACACCAAGAACAAGGGAAATGACCGAAAAGAAAGCGATGATGAAAGAGTTTTTCAAAATCATAGAGTGCTTGTAGTGTAGCATGGAGCGAGAAAACGCCGCCCTTACGGGCGGCGTTTTCATCTTGTTCTTTGTCTATAAGCCGAATTCTGTATTTGTGTAGACATGTATCTAGCCCTTCAATTACTATCAGGGTCAAGCGACACTCCCCGTGGGATAAAGACATTAGACTCCAGTGACTAGCCATATACAAACAACATCGACAGACTAATCAGTTTTTAACATCCTTATCCCACGGGGCACGGTCTTGCACACGCGTATGTATTTAGCCGTTTCAGCCGGACTTAACCGGATCGTTTCTGTTCGCAACACGATGGTCACCCACGACGGGCGTTACCCGCTACGTGTATCACATTACTGTGATCGTGTGTTCGGACTTTCCTCCCCGTGAGATAGCTAATCACTATGTTTGGTACGAGATTTTATATATCGCTTACCCCAAGCAGTTTTCAAATATTGTTCTCTTATGATCGCGTCGGTTTTTGATAATGACGCTTCATAATAAACAAGTGTCCACGGTCCTCTATTTTTAGTAGCAAATGACTGATTCGCTTGATGTTCAGAAAAGCGTCTTTTTAAATCACCTGTCATTCCTACGTATAGTTGCTTGGGGCCTTTTATAACATATACATAGTACATACTGAGTAAGTATCTCACGGGGCATCTACCCAACAAAGAACAAGTATACTATACCATATATTTTGTTATTTGTACAGTAACACTTCGTGGTTTGTGCTACACTGGGACTACATACCCTATGAACGTCAACACCATAAAACTGCTCGCTATAGTCACGATGGTGATTGACCACGTCGGATTGTTTTTCTTTCCACATGTAGAAATCGCGCGTCTCATCGGTCGTATAGCATTTCCTTTATTTGCATGGCTCATTGCAAACGGCGCATACCATACGCATGACATATATAGATACTTCAGACGCCTACTCGTTCTTGCATGTATTTCCCAAATACCGTTCACACTTGCAAACCAACTTATCGGAGCGCCAGCATTCTACCTTAATGTTGTCTTCACGCTTTCACTTGGACTATTTGGAATCATACTCATACGAAAAAATATTCACCCGCTATTTACCTCTATCCTTATACTTCTTCTTGGTTTACTAGCAAATCTTCTGAATACAGATTATGGTGCATTTGGTGTATTTGCAGTTGTATTATTCTATGTATTCTACGAACGTGCGTTTGGCACACTGATCTCACAACTGCTACTTTTCTCTATACCGTATATTCTTTTTGTAACCAATCTTACTACCACCATTCTCTCTCAGTTTGTACGCATCGCTCCTAGTGAAATCTACGGGCTACTGGCGCTTGTTCCGATTTTCTTCTACTCAAACAAAGAACGACCACGTGGTGGCCGATTCTTCTATCTCTTCTACCCCCTTCAATACGTTTGTATCTACCTTGGTCTACGTATTCTTTCGTAATTATTTCCTTCCGGCCTTTGCACGATCTGATTCAGTGAGTAGTTGCTTTCGTAGACGAACTGACTTCGGCGTTACTTCCAAATACTCATCCGCGTTCATGATTTCAAGACCACGCTCAATCGTGATCTCCCATGCCGGCACAAGTACAATCGCCTCATCTGCTCCTGATGAACGCATATTCGAAAGCTGCTTTCCTTTTGTTGGGTTCACCATCATCTCTTCACCTTTTGAAGTGTTACCGATGACCATACCTTCGTACACTTCTGTTGTTGGAAGAATGTAAATCACGCCACGATCCTGAAGATTCCAAAGAGAAAACGCAAGCGCCTTACCTGTCGCCATTGATGTCATAGAACCTACCAACCGTCGCTGAATTGGACCAGCATATGGACCGAAGCGGAGGTAGCGTGCAGATAAGATACCAAGACCTTTAGTGTCGATAACGAATTCTCCACGATATCCGAGAAGTCCTCGAGTTGGGATCTCTGCCTTAATACGATTCACACCGTGCTTTTCAGACATGTCCGTAATGGTTGCTTTTCGGCGTCCAAGCTTTTCCATCACAGCACCCGATGATTCAACTGGTACATCAATCACCAGTTCTTCATACGGCTCTTCCTTCACACCGTTATTTTCATGGAAGATAACCTGTGGCTGAGACACTTGAAGTTCGTAGCCTTCACGACGCATTGTTTCAAGAAGTACACCAATGTGAAGCTCACCTCGTCCGTATACAAGATACTTATCTGTATCAAAATCTACTTTAAGTCCGACGTTTATTTCAAGTTCCTTTTCAAGGCGATCACGAATTTGGCGTCCTGTGACAAACTTTCCTTCTTTACCAGCAAACGGAGAATCGTTCACAAGGAAGTTAAGCGCGATTGTCGGCTCGTCGATGTGAATTGCTTCCATTGCAGACTGTGACTCATTCTTCACGAATGTCTCACCGATATAAATATCTGAAAATCCTGCAATCATCACAATATCTCCTGCAACGGCTTCTTGTGCATCCAATCGATTAATACCATTAAACGTAAACATCTTAGTAATTTTGCCTTTTCGCATTTCACCAGATGGTTTCTTTACAATGATCTCTTCACCAACTTTTGCAACGCCATCGTATACACGAGCTACTGCCATACGTCCGAGGAAGTTATCGTATGCCAAGTTAAATGCCTGCGCGACAAACGGATTGTTGATATCACCCGTCGCTTTTGGAACCTTTTCGATAATAGTATCGAGAAGTGGTGTGAGATCCTTTCGTTCGTCGTTGAGTTCCTTCATAGCAACTCCTTCACGCCCAATAGCGTAGACCGTAGTGAAATCAAGCTGCT
>JBDKFI010000029.1:0-7175 GCA_039798825.1 Candidatus Parcubacteria bacterium
ATCCTCATCTTCTGGCAGGTGGAGTTTCTTGTATTTTCGCCAGAGTAGTTTGCCGAAGATGTGTCTCAATACCTCCGACACAAGAACAAAGACTATTGCGCCAATGAAGAAAACACAGATTACGACAACTGGTCTGCCTGGGTATTGCTTGTTGAATTCGTTCATGTCGGTGCCTAGGAGCCAGAACAAAAAGACAGATGTGTACAGCAGGAGGAAGAGTATCTCAAAACTCTCGTTCCTCACCCACCAGTTCATCTTCTTGAACTCCTCGTAGAGTTGTTGTTCGACAGTCTGATTCTCGACGTGCATGGTGCATCTCCTCAATGTGCTTCTGCGGGATTGCAGATTTACTTTAAACTACCACAATGGAACAAAGTGTCAATTTTGAAAATTGAAAATTAGAAATTGAAAATTCTGTGATAGAATCACAGCTATGTCTAGTCTAAGTATCGGTATCGTAGGTCTCCCAAACGTCGGCAAGTCGACGCTCTTTAATGCGCTCACGAAAAAATCTGTCCCAGCAGATAACTATCCGTTCTGTACTATCGACCCATCAGTTGGTATCGTAGCTGTTCCTGATCCACGCCTTGAGGTGCTGTCTGCTATTTCTGGTTCAAAGAAAATTATTCCGGCAGTTGTTGAATTCGTCGACATTGCAGGACTTGTGAAAGGTGCATCAGAGGGACAGGGCTTAGGTAATCAATTCCTCTCACATATTCGTGAGACAGACGCTATTGCAGAAGTGGTGCGCATCTATGAAAACGGTGACCTCATTCACGTGGAAGGGACGATTGATCCGCTTCGAGATATTGAGATCATCAATATGGAACTCATCTTAGCTGACATGCAGACAGTCGATAAGCGTTTGCAGACTATTGGAAGAGATGTTAAACGTGGAGACAAGGACGCAATCATTCTCCATGACATACTTGAACGTCTGAAGGTTCATCTTGAGGAGGAGAAGCTTGCGAACCGCCTCGCTTTGACCGATGATGAGAAAAAAGTAGTCAAAGAACTTCATTTGATCACGATGAAACCGTTTTTGTACGTTTTGAATAAACAATCGGGAGGCAAGAACTTAGATGAAATGAATGATAAGCGATTCAGTGACCTCATCGCATATTTTAATGACAACAAGTTCCACTATGTTGTAGTGGATGCAAAGATCGAAGATGAACTCAAGGAGTTTGAAGGCATTGAACGTGATGAAATGCGAGCAGAACTTGGTGCTCACGATAGCGGTATCGACGGCCTCATTAACGCCGGATACAACCTTCTCGGACTTGAGACATATCTTACAACCGGTGAGATGGAGACACGAGCATGGACGATTAAGCGCGGCTCTACTGCACCTCGCGCAGCAGCAGCTATTCATACTGATTTTGAAACGAAATTCATACGAGCAGAAGTGGTGGCGTATCAAGATCTCGTCGCAGCAGGAAGCATGGCCGAAGCACGAAGCGCTGGGACACTTCGCACTGAAGGTAGGGACTATATCGTGAAAGACGGAGATGTCATCGAATTTAAGATTTAGGAAAAATTATGGAAATACAAAACTCACAATCGCTCGAATTGGCTAAACAATTTCTTGGAAAAGAAGTTTTGGTTACATTCGATAGGCCAATGGGAAGTAAGCATCCAAAACACGGGTTTGTGTATGAGGTGAACTATGGATATATCGAAGGAGTGAAAGCTCCTGATGGAGAAGATTTGGACGCGTACTATCTTGGTATCGATTACCCTCTTGAGAAATGTAGTGGCGTTGTTTGTGCAATTGTGCATAGATTAGATAACGACGATGATAAACTCATTGTTCTTCCTCACGGTGTATCTATGACAGACGACGAAATCGAGCAGGCTGTGTACTTTCAGGAACAGTGGTTCCAGCATCAAATCATTCGGTAGCGTTTGAAACCCTAGATGTGTCTGTTTTCCATCATCTGTGCATCGTGGGGATTGACACGGTGCTGTTAAAAGTGCTATAATGAGTGTCCAACTATCGCAGTTGCCGTGAGATTGTTGGTTTGGCTCCACCTTCAGGGGGCCATTTTTTATTGTAGAAAATATATGTGATGTACACTTAGGAAGGACAACAACAAGAAAGGTTCGTATGTACGTGTACTGTAAGTTCTGTGAAGATGGGAACGTCGAACGGTTTTTGCTGGACACGAAAACCGGAAAGACTCGATATGTTCTTCTTCCGTGTGCGCGGTGTGATGGCAGCTCCGACATGGAGCAGGGGATTCGACGAGACGAGGTGTTCATCTCCGAAGAGGAGTTTGAGCGTCTGCGTACCGCAAACGTGAGAAAAGCAGCATGAAGCGCACCTTGAGGTGCGCTTTCTTTTATCATCTAGAATCCGTCGTCGTGCTCTGGTATAATCAAGCGATGTCAATTACCGTCAATGAAATTCGAAGCAAGTTTCTCATGTATATGAAAGAGAAGGGGCACGCCATCGTCCCATCAGCTTCTCTTGTGCCTGAGAATGACCCCACAACACTCTTTACTGGTTCTGGGATGCAACCTATGCTTCCTTACCTTCTCGGGCAACCACACCCACTTGGGAAGCGAATCGCAGATTCACAAAAAGCATTTCGATCAGGTGACATTGAAGAGGTGGGTGACAACCGTCACTTTACGTTTTTTGAAATGATCGGGAACTGGTCATTTGGGGATTATTTCAAGGAAGACGAAATCACATGGATGTGGACCTTTCTTATAGATGAACTTGGTCTTGACCCGAAGAATTTATATGTAACCTGTTTTGTCGGTAACGAAGCACTCGGTATCCCACGAGATACGTATTCTGCAGAGCTCTGGCAACACCTTTTTAAAGAACAAGGAATTGATGCACGTATTTCTGAAGCACCAGAAGAGGGAATGAAAGACGGTGAGAAGATTTTCTATTATTCAGAAAAGAAAAATTGGTGGTCACGAAGCGGTGTGCCAGCAAACATGCCAGAAGGTGAGCCAGGAGGACCTGACTCTGAAATGTTTTATGATTTTGATCCGCGTGGTGAGAAGCATATTCACGAGAATAGTTCCTACAAGGGTACCCCTTGTCATGTGAACTGTGACTGCGGACGTTTTCTTGAAATTGGAAATAACGTGTTCATGCAGTACAAGAAAACTGCGAATGGATTTGAGGAGCTTCCGCAGATGAATGTGGATCACGGATCAGGGCTTGAGCGATATTGCGCCGCACTTCGAAATGATCCTGATCTTTTTAATATCGATGTGTTCGACATACCCAAAGCAACGATCGAGCGTCTCTCAGGAAAAAAGTACGGATCAGATGAAATAACAACGTATGCGATGCGTGTTGTGTTTGATCATATTCGTTCAGCAACATTTCTTATTGGAGACGGTGTGATGCCAGGAAACAAAGACCAAATGTATTTTGTGCGTCGTCTTATTCGTCGTGCAGTGAGATTTGCTCGCAATCTCGGTATTCATGAGAACTTCACCAAAGAAATTGCACAAGCATTTATCGAAACATATAAAGAAGAGTACAAAAATCTCGAAGAAAAGAAACAAATCATTATTTCCGAAATGGATACGGAAGAAACAAAGTTCCGAAAGACGCTTGATGTAGGTATGCGAGAGTTCGAACATATCATTCGAACAACGATGGAGGGTGGTTCTGAAACAAAAACACTTCCACACGGGGCTGTGTTCACACTAGTCACCAGCTACGGATTTCCACTAGAGCTTGTACAAGAAATTGCAAAAGAAAAAGGTCTTGAAATTAGCATGGAGCTTGTATTGAAAAAGATTGAAGAACACAAAGAGCTTTCTCGCACCGCATCCGCTGGTAAATTCAAAGGAGGTCTCGGTGGAGATGGTGAAATGGAAGTGAAGTATCATACAGCAACTCACTTGCTCCATGAAGCTCTTCGTCAGGTGCTTGGTGAGCATGTACTGCAGAAGGGTTCAAACATTACTTCTGAGCGACTACGTTTCGACTTTTCTCATGGAGAGAAGATGACCGATGAACAAAAGGCAGAAGTAGAAAAGATTATCAACGACGTCATAGCACAAGATCTTCCAGTCACCCGTGAGGAAGTGAGCTATGAAGAAGCTCGAGCGCGCGGTGCAATCGGTGTGTTTGATGCGAAGTACACAGACACCGTCTCTATCTATACTATCGGTGCACAGACAGGGGTGAGAGGGCAAGCAAGTCTTTTCTCAATGGAGTTTTGTGGTGGACCACACGTCGAGCATACTGGTGTCTTGGGTCACTTTAAGATTCAGAAAGAGGAGGCAGTGTCTGCTGGTGTACGACGTATCAAAGCGATTTTAGAATAAGTTGTATTCACTAGTAACTACCAACTAGTGACTATATACTATTCTTATGAATCCTCATCTTAAGGTAACAGTGGGCGACAGAGAAACACACATTGAATATGTTGTGGATGAGCATCCTATCGTTGTGCATACGCATGCAGTCGGTCTCAAAGATATTGAACTTGAAGGTATGAACAACATAGCAGCATCGAAACTTGTCGATGGTATTATCTACGCGCTTGAATTTGTTTCTCTTCACGATCGCATACCGACTGATGTTCGTGTTGTGGCACCGCGATATGCAACGTGGATAGGAGAAGCAATCGAGAATGCATCTTATGCACAGTTCTACACACAAGGAACGCCTGTGCGTGTTACACTTTTAAGTACACACGATCCTTCCGTACGCTATGCAGGACATACGCAAACCATATTCTCGTTCAAAGTCTAGCCATGACCGCAACCTCTCTCAGCGAGTGGAGGCGTTTGAAAGTCATGAGTATGAAGAAAATGATGTATACGAAGATCAGCCTGTGCACATTCCAGTAAAGCGAGGCTTCAAAGAAAGGCGAAACATCGAAGAGATGGAAATGTTTCCAGCACACTCCCGTCGTGCAGATGATGGTATTGTGTATCGTGATCCACGCACTCGCTATGAAAGTAAAAGACAATCGATAGGGACACTTATTTTTATCGGTGTGCTCGCATTTCTTATTGGTGGAGGCAGTCTTCTTACGTTTGTGTTTAATAAAGCGACCGTTACGATCATTCCAAAGCACCAAGACATAACAGATTTTAGAAAAGCGATACCATTTGCTGACGCTTCTTCAGATACTGACGATACTGTGCTCTTTGTTGTCGCGACAAGCTCTCTTTCTAAGGAAAAAACACTCTCACTTTCAGAAACGAAGAAAGTAGAAGCGAAAGCATCAGGAAAGATTCTCATCTATAACGCGTATAGTAGTGAACCTCAGCGATTGATCAAGAATACTCGCTTCGCATCAAGCGCAGGGAAGATTTACCGCATCAATCAATCAGTCACCGTGCCGGGGAAGAAGGGCACAACGCCAGGGAGTGTAGAGGTTACCGTGTATGCAGATGATTTCGGTGCAGAGTATAACAGCGCGCCAACCGACTTCACGATACCTGGATTTGCAGGCACCCCTCAATTTACAGGTTTCTATGCACGTTCCAATGGTCCTCTCACGGGTGGTGCATCAGGAAATGCTTCGCTTGCATCCATTTCAGACATCAATGCCGCAAAAGATGAGCTTGCCTTGGTACTTGCTCAGAAACTCAAAGAATCTCTCTCACAAGAAGTTCGCGCTGGGTATGTTGGCCTCTATAGCGCTGTTGATATTGTGTATGAAGATAACGAACAAGAACTTCTTTCTGGCAAAACAAGTGTTTACAAAGTCAAAGCAACAGGATATTTGATGTTTGCAAAGGAAGATGAGCTTGCGAACGTTGTGGCAAAATCTATGCGTGAATATAACGGCGAGGACGTCCGTCTTGATTACACCGACAAACTTTCCTTCACAAAAAAAGATACAGATCATGTCGCACAGACTTCGTCGCTTGAAATACTCGTAGAGGGTACACCACGTGTTGTTTTTCTCACCAATAAGGATTCACTCCGTACTCTCGTAGCTGGGAAAAAGCGTTCAGATTTCACCAGTCTTATGAAAGGTGTGACATCAATTGAAGGTGCAGAAATAAGCTTCTCACCGCTTTGGCTTTCGACGTTCCCAAGCGAAATTTCGAAGATTGATGTCGTAGAATCCCTCCCTAAGCGATAAACTCTTTGTATATGTGGCCTTTTTTGTCTTTCTTTGCTACACTACGCTCCTAACCTATGGATGAAAACGATATTGATGTAGTTGAGGGACGCGTGGTGGAGGCTCTTCCGAGCACACTCTTTCGTGTCGTAACTGCAAACGGAAAAGAAGTCCTCTCATACCTAGGTGGTCGTATGCGTGTGCACAAGATCAAAGTACTAGTAGGAGACAGAGTTTCCGTACAACTTGATCCGTACGGAGGTAAGGGGAGAATCGTTAAGCGACTCTAACCAAAACCAAAAGGTGTCCTTATAATTTGCATTATTTTCCAATCCATAGTAGAATGGGACCCATATTTTCTCATGAAAGTACGATCATCAGTAAAGACAATTTGTTCTAAGTGCCAAATGCTTAAACGAGGCGGCGTACTTCGTGTTATCTGTGAAAATCCTAAGCACAAGCAAGCTCAAGGCTAGCGTATTTATTTAATCAAAGACCCCTATGCGTATCTCAGGTATTACACTCCCAGAAAATAAGCGTCTCGAAATCGCCCTCACGGCTGTCTATGGCGTGGGACGACCAAAAGCAAAGATGATCATCGAAAAGCTTGGACTTTCTATGGGAATGAAGACAACAGAGCTTACACCTGACCAGGAAAATCAGATCCGTCGAGAGATCGAACTTTTCAAGACAGAAGGAGACCTTAAGCGTGAGACGCAGCAAAATATCAAGCGCCTCAAGGACATTAAGGCATATCGAGGTATTCGACACATGCGCCACCTTCCAGCTCGTGGACAGCGTACAAAGACAAACAGCCGTACTGTTCGCGGTAACAAGCGCGTTACGATGGGTAGCGGTCGTCGTAAGGTAGAGAAGACATAAAATTAAACTAATATGGGAAAGAAACGAATAGTAAAAAAGAATAGTTCAGGTGTGGACAGCGCGCTTAAGGCACGTTCTCTTGCAAAGGCAGTAAAGAAAAAGATCGTGGAAGCGACACTCTTTGTGGAGTCTACCTACAACAACACACGTCTCTCGCTATCAGACCGTGATGGTAACATCCTTGCGTGGTCATCATCAGGAGCTATTGGATTTAAAGGTGCGAAGAAG
>JBDKFI010000030.1:0-6639 GCA_039798825.1 Candidatus Parcubacteria bacterium
CATCCCAACGTTTGACTTGTTTTATCTTAATACGAACGTCATGTCATTTATCGTGATGGTGATGTTTACGATGTTTCTCCTCGTGCTTTACATATCAAATAGTTTGACTGACGATAGACAACAGTTTTACAAAAACTTCCCCGTCTTCTTTGTTATTTATCCATTCTTTGTGCCAATCTTTTTAGCAAAAGCAGTATTTGATACATTCTTTAAACGAAAGAATGTATGGGTGCTGCAGGACACGAAGAAGTAGACAATAGACATCAGATAGCGTGTAGCGTTTAGGGGGTAGTTAGATGCCTCAGTTTTTTATACGCTAAGACTCTATACGCTACACGCTTGGTAATTTTGTGGTAAAATTACCTAATGACTGGGCATTTTCACCCTATAACGAAAGCGATAGATAAGGTTTCCCGTATTTTTACGTCGATTGGATTTGATGTTGTTGACGGGCCGGAACTTGAAAGCGAGTGGTATTGTTTTGATGCACTTAATTTCCCTCGCAATCATCCCGCACGGGATATGCAGGACACTTTCCATGTTAAGCCAGAAACTTTTAGTCGCGAACTTACTTCTTCTGAAGAGAAGGCTTTGGAGCGGTTTGGTTCGCTTGGGTATGTGTTGCGTACACATACTTCCGGTGTACAGGTTCGAACTATTGAACGTTGGATTCGAGAGGGTAAAGAATTCCCGGTGGCTGTGGTCGTACCAGGAAAAGTGTATCGTAATGAGGCGACAGATGCGCGTCATGAAGCACAATTTTTTCAAGTGGAAGGATTGATGGTCGGAAAAGATGTAACCCTTGCGAATTTGAAAGGAACACTCGAATACTATTTTAGTCAGTTTTTGGAACGTGATGTTGCGGTGCGGTTTCGATCGTCTTTTTTTCCGTTTACAGAACCGAGTGTAGAGGTGGATATGCAGTGCTTTAAGTGTGGGGGAACCGGTGCGGTTAGTGATGCGCGTTGCCCAGTGTGTTCTGCTTCTGGGTGGATTGAAATTATGGGTGCGGGTATGATTCATCCAAACGTACTCCAAAATGCAGGGCTTGATCCAGAGGAGTATCAAGGGTTTGCTTTTGGCGGGGGGCTTGATCGGCTCGTGATGCTTCAAACTGGGATTGATGATATTCGTATGCTCTATAATGGTGATCTTCGTCTAGTGAATCAATTTTAGTATGATTACGTATCGCAAGGCAGAAGAAAGAGACAAAAAGGAGATCATAGCTATAGAAAGAAGTTTCTATAAATTTGACGAAGATATAGGCGCGTACAAGCAGCTTAAGAAGATAGGGTATCAGCAGATCCCCGAATTGTTCTTCGAAAAGATGTTTGAGGATTGCTTGGAAGAGGAACATTTTTTTCTTCTTGCTGTAGATGGCGATACAATTGCTGGATATGTATATGTGGAAGTGATGCCTACAGAATCAGCGGATTGTTATGAGGTAAAAACTGTTGGTCATATCGACTCTATTTTTGTTCTCGAAGAATATAGAGGAAAAGGACTAGGTACCGAGCTTATTAATAGGGCGGTTGAGTGGTTACAATCAAAGGCTATTTCTGTTTGTACAATTGGTGTACGGGTAGAAAACGAAGCGGCGCTGGATCTTTATCAAAAGCTCGGTTTTGAGGTTGGTAATATTAAATTGTGGAAAGAATTGTAAAACTATGAAATTTTCAAAAGCATGGCTTCAAGAATATAGTAAAGAAAAACTTCCAGAAACAAAAAAACTGGAAGAACTTGTTACGTTTAATGCATTTGAAATAGAAGAGGTTGCGACGTTTGGCGATGATGATATTTTTGATATCAAAGTGCTGCCTAATCGTGCACATGACGCACTGGGGCACCGTGGCATGGCCCGAGATATGTGTGCACTTGTCGGGAATACATTTACGGATCCTACTGTGTACTATCAAGCTACAGGTGATGAGCGTGTAGTTGCTCCGTCCATTGTAACGAAAGATAAGGAAGCGTGTCCTCGTTTTATGAGTGTTCGTATCGACGGTGTCAAAGTAACAGAATCTCCAACATGGTTACGTGATCGTTTGCAGTCAATTGGTCAAAAAAGTATCAACTCAATTGTGGATATCACAAACTATGTACAGTTTTCTCTTAACAAACCAATGCATGCATATGATGCAGCGCTTATCACTGATAACACACTTATCGCTCGTTTTGCAAAAAGAGGAGAGACGCTGACAACACTTGATGATAAAGAACTTAAACTAGACGCGCAAACACTTGTCATTGCAGACGGTGGAAAGCCACTTGGTCTTGCAGGTATCAAAGGTGGAAAGTTTTCAGGAATTAGTGAGACCACAACTTCTATTATTCTGGAGTCAGCAAACTTCGATCCAACACGTATTCGAAAGACTGCGCAGAAGTATGGCATACGAACAGACGCATCGAAGCGGTTCGAAAATGAAATAAGTGATGAGCTTGTCGAGGAAGGACTTCGTATGACCATTGCACTTGTGCAGAAGCTTAATCCGAAAGCTCGTGTGAGTGAGGTTGTAGATGTATGGAACAGAACACAGAAGGAAGTAATACTTACCATCACCGCAAGCGAGGTAAATGGTCTTCTTGGGACATCGTATGGCACACAAGAGATAGGTGATGTGTTTTCGCGTCTTGGGTTTGGTGTAAATCATGAAGGTGAATCGCTTGAGGTCACTGTGCCGCACGAACGCCTCGATGTCCGCATTACAGAGGATCTTATTGAGGAGGTGGTGCGAGTACAAGGGCTTTCCACCATTAAAGGTGTACTTCCAAAGCTTGCAAGAGTGGGAGTTCCTCATAAGCGTCTTTACTACGAAACCAAGATAAAGAATATTCTCTATGAGCATGGGTTTTCTGAAATCATGACGTACTCATTTGGAGATGAGGGTGAGGTAGAAATTCTCAAAGGTGCAGCTATGGATAAGGAGAAGTTGCGAAGCACGCTTGCACGCGGTGTTATGAACGCGTTTCAAATGAACATGTTACATGCCCCGCTCCTTAATATACAGACAGTAAAGATGTACGAGTTTGGAAATGTATTTACACAAAGCGACGAACGACGACACCTCGCACTTGTTATCGATGATGGTAAAAAGAAATCATCGTTTACTGAGCAGGTTGATCTTATCCTTTCTCAAATTAAGCGCGAACTAGGGGTTGCTACACTAGAATGGGAAACAATCAGTGTGAAGCCATACGTTATCGAGCTTGATTTCGACGCGCTCATTGCTACACTACCTGAACCGACCACCTATGAAGCTCTTACACGAACTGAGATTGAAACTCCTTACCAACCGATTTCTCCATACCCGTTTATTGTTCGTGATATCGCTGTGTGGACTCCTTGTGGCACGACATGGCAAGATATCCATGCTCTCGCTCTACAAGTCACTTCTCCTCTTATCGTTCGCATTGATTGCTTTGATACCTTTGAAAAAGAAATAGACGGTGTTCGAAAAACATCCTACGCCTTTCGCTTCGTGCTTCAATCACATGAACGAACTCTCACTGACGATGAGGCAAACGACGTGGCAAATACGATGTATACTTTGCTTAAAGATAAGGGATACGAAATACGTTAGCTAGAAGTCTTCCAAGTTGGCTTTAAAAAGATCTTTATGGTTATCGATATGGCGTTCTGTATCGCTTCTACATAATGATTTAAGAAGTGCTGTGTCATGAACCCATGTTGCGCCATTCCAAAAGGTGAGCGGTTCGACATTTGTTTTATACAGTGCTTTTTCTGCATAACATGTTCCGAAGTAGAAATAGGTTTTGTTACTTTTTGTGAGTTCTCGTATATGATCAAGTGCAAGCCACATGCCGAGTGATGTTTTAGTATATTCGTGATTGTAAAAAGAAAACCAGTAGTGAGACATATGTTCGTCTTCTACAAGAAGTAGATACGCTTGAGGAACACCATTTTTTGTATATTCGACAACGGTGGTGATAAGGTTCATGTCTAAAATAAGGACAAGTCGTTCACGGGGCATGACGCTACCGTGTGCGAGGTTAAAGTATGAAAGGCAGAGTGTGAAAAACTGCTCATCATTTCGAACATCTTCAACACGTTTTATGTTTTTTTCAAATTGCCCATCAAACATTCGGAGAATACGTCTATTCTCGCTTGTGGGTTCCCAGTTGCGTATATCAGCACGCGTGCCTCGTGCCATATAAAAAATATCTTTTGTATTTTTGGACCCGGAGTAGGGGAGAAAGCCTCGTTCGTAGATGTCTGAAAGTGTGTCTCCTTCTTCACGTGCAAGGTATAAGCTGTACGCAAATGAATATGTTTCGTATGAATGTCCGAATTCTGATGCAAATAATTTCATAGAAATGTGATGTTATTGTGGAAATCTTTCCTCTAAAGCATCGGTGAGTTGTGGAAGTAGTCCGTCCATACCGCCAGAGCTGAGAACAAGAATAACGTCGTTACTGAAAGTGGTATTCATGATTTCGACGAGACCAGTTGCTGTATGTTCGAACGGAGTAACCGCTACCCCAGTAGCAGCTATTCTGGTTGTTATTTCTTCAAGCGTGAGTTGATCGTGTGTGGCGCTGCCGTGCTCTGGTGGTTTATACATAAAAACATGATCAACGTCATCAAATACGGTGTCGTACCAATGAAGCGCAGCACGACTTCTCCATGAAAATGTGTGAGGTTCAAAGACAACGATAAGCCTACGGTCTGGGAAGTGTAGTTTAATTGCCTCGATAGCAGACCTCGCTTTATCTATGGAAGATCCGAATCCTTCATACATTGGAATGCTTGTCTTTTCACTTTTTCTATCAAGCCTCCTGATGATTCCTTTGAATGTCGATATACCGTGCACAAGTTCCTCCGTGCTTAGCTTTTTCGATTCAAGAAGAAGTGCACACACACCAAGTATGTTCTCTATATTATGTTTTCCCAGAAGTGATGTTGTTATTGTGCACAGTGTCGTTTCCCCGCGCACAAGTGTAAAAGAGCTTATAAAGCCAAAAGAGATGTCTTTTGCTTTGTAGAGTGCGTCTTCGGCAAAACCATAGGTAATTACAGGATGATGAATGCTCGGTAGTACAGACTGTATGGTGGCATCATCCAGACACATGACAAGCGTCCCTTTTTCAGGCACTGTCTGGATGAGTTGTCTAAAGGGGTGTAAGTACTCTTCGTGTGTAGGAAATACGTTTATGTGATCGTGCGCGAGTGCTGTCACAAGAAGGTTCTCTGGGTGAAGAAACATAAATTTAGAAGTAGTGTCCCAGTTTGAAGATGGATATTCATCTCCTTCAAGGATAAAATCGTTTCCATTTCCCATATGTGCGTTCGTATGCGGAGTAAGAGGGAGTGCGCCTATGAAGTAGCTTGGGTCTTTATGATTGAACTCAAGACACCAAGATACAAGCGCTGTGCATGTTGATTTACCATAGCTTCCGACAACGACAGTATTTTCTTTTTCCTGCGACAGCTGTTCAAGCACTTGAGGAAAAGAAAGAACTGGTTTTCCCGATTCAAATGCTGCACGAACTTCTTCGTTTTCAAGAGGAACCAATTTTGCATGTTTGCCGATAATAATAAAATCAACATCCTCAGGAATATTGTGAGGAGAAAAGGGTGTTGTGCAAGGAATTTTGTATTCTACCAGGTAGTCCGAGATAGGGGGGTATGACCCTTCATCGCTCCCTGTAACAATATGTCCACTTTCGATGAGGAGTTTTGCAACAGCACTCATACCGGCACCGGCAATTCCTATAAAGTGATACTTCATTTGCTGTAGTATACATGTCTCATGTAGACAAAACAAAAGGGGTAACATCTTGCGATGTTACCCCAGTTTAGGAGTTGACGACAACGGCGAACAGGTTTCTTCGCTGCATCTCTCCTTGGGTTGCACTTCTCTTGCATGAGTACCACGCATGCTGACCCGCAGAGAGGTCAGAGTAGGTGCATACCCTATCGAGGTCGATGTTTCTCTCGGGGACGCCTTCGCAGTTGAACTGGCGACGAATCAGCTCCTTGTTGTCGAGCCATCCGCGCGTTTGACCTTGACCGTCGTCCGCGAAGCATTCCTTTCCATACGTAAACGAAACGAACTCCACCAGTCGTCGGTTGTGCGGGTGACGTTCGTCAAAGATGGAATGCTCGAAGTGCGGTCCAGGCGAGATCGAAAACCCTACCCACACTTTCGTTGCGCCGGGATGGAGTCCAAGCGACAGAAACCTGTCCATGATGGCCTGTACGACGCTTTCGTGAGTGCGCCCAGGCTCACCCTTCAACCTGTTCATGTCGATAACGCTGTTGCGGCCCGCGTGAGCGGCGATGATGCTATCACCGTTTTTCGCAACAATCAGTGCGCAGTCGGCCGCAGATACGGCGTACCCACAGCTTGGATCTAAGTCGTACGCCCCGTCTGCGCACAAGCCTCGGTACAGTGCGAACCTTTTTTCCAGGCTCGTGCATTTGCCGCTCGGTAGCCCAAGTGGCAAATCTTCCACAGGTACGAGTTTCGCATTCATCTCGACTGGAGACGGTGCGGCAAAGAACTCACACTCGTCTGAGATGGAGGCAAGCGCTCCAAACACAGGCGAGTGGGTGACTTGAGGGTCCGTGCTCTCATCGATTCCTTTGAAGGAAAAGTTGAGATCATGTTCACGGCC
>JBDKFI010000031.1:0-6152 GCA_039798825.1 Candidatus Parcubacteria bacterium
CTCTTCTGTGTTTTTCTCAGGGTTTTCAAGCACTTCGTCAAACAACGCATGCAAAACATACCCGATTTTTGGTCCAGGCGTTTCCTGTGTAACGTCCATAATGCGTTTCCCGTCAGTTTTAAGCATCTTAAGTGAGATTGGATCCTTAAGTGCTTGTTCCACCATGGATTGATACATTCTTAATCTATAAGGCTCTTCCTTTGGTCTCCCCGTCCCTACGCGGTCACAGATACGCAGATCTATCAGATCCCAGATGTTTTCTTTACCCACGTTCGTTATCAAGCGCCGTACCGCAGAAATGCTTATCTGTTCAGTATCTGAGAAAAACATATGCCAACGCACAAACATAGACACTTGCTCAGTCAAATCCTTTGGAAACTTTAGTCGCTCCATGATTTCACGTGTAACGCGTCCACCCACCACATCGTGCCCATAAAACGTAATCACGTTCTTTTCTTTTGAGAAACGCTTTGTTTCAGGCTTTGAAATATCATGGAAAATAGCAGAAAGTCTCACGTGTAACGGCCACTTTTTATCTGCAGCATGCTGAAGTGTGCGAAGGTTATGTTCCCACACGTCGTACATATGCGCCTGATTCTGTGTAACCCCTATTCCACGCTCAAGTTCTGGAACCACATGCCGCAAAAGCCCTGTTTCTTTCATAAGAATCAGTCCGCGCATAGGAAAATCAGTCATAACAAGCTTGATAAACTCATCACGCACCCTTTCACGTGAAATGTTGTTCAAAAGATGAGCGTTTCTCTCGATGCTTTCACGTGTAACGCTATCCAAGTCAAAATCAAGCTGAGAAACGAAGCGAATTGCGCGTATCAAGCGCAAAGCATCTTCCTGAAACCTAGCATCTGGTGACCCAACAGCTCGTAAAACCCTATCTTGCATGTCCTGGTGACCATGGTATGGATCCACCACCTCCCCTGTGATCGGATTGTACGCCATAGCGTTTACGGTGAAATCCCTTCGCTTGAGATCGTCCTGTATATCTTTGCTCCAGACCACTTCATCTGGATGTCTTGTATCTGAATACTCCCCTTCGATACGGTATGGCGTTACTTCTATGACTTTTACTGTTTCATCCACACAAGGGATGCCAAGTTCTTCTCCGCAGGTCACGACCCCTACCGTTCCATACGTATTTTCATAAAAAGTCTTTGGAAACAAGGAGATTATCTGTTCTGGCGTTGCAGAGGTGGTGATGTCGTAGTCTTTTGGCTTTACACCCATGGCAAGATCACGAACACAACCACCGACAAGAAATGCCTCAAATCCTGCTCCATGGAGCACGGCAAGTGTCATGGTAACTTCTTTTGGGAGATTGGACTGTATTTGTAACATACAATGTGTTAGAATATGCTTTATAAATTAAGCTTCCGTGGTGAAATGGATATCACAGCGGTCTTCGGAACCGTTATTCTGGGTTCGAATCCTGGCGGGAGCACAAAAATGGGAACAGCGTGAGCATTTTTGTGCTCCCGCAGTAAATGACTTAGGTCATTTACGTCAGGATTCGAATGGAAAACCGGTATACAAGAATTCTTCTCTAAAAGTTTTATTCCTCGCTTTTAGAGAAGAATGACTTGTCGGTTTTCCCGGGGTCGCGAAACAATACTTTTATTGAGTTCGTGAGAACGAAAAGAAAAGTATATGTTTGGTGACCGAAATCCTGGCGGAAGAGCGCAATTAGTAACTCGTGACTGAATATCCTGTCTTGATTTTTTGGGAAATTCCTGGCGGGCCCCCTGACCCCTCCCCGTTACACAAGAAACGCTTGGACCGTGAAACCTTTATTATATAAGGACTTTTAGTAGTAGCCACGTAACACCTTTTCTTGGGGGACGTAGCAGGTCGGTCACAAATCTGCTTCGAAGCAGATTTGTGACCCCTATTCGATTCTCACGCAACAACGGTAATCCGTTGTTGCTCTACACCGCACATGAAAATGGCTAGCATTTTCATTTTCCTGTGCGGCGTAGGAGAATCGAACTCCTGTCTCAACCTTGGCAAGGTCGTGTTCTACCACTAAACCAACACCGCAACACTAAATCTGTTTATTTAGTAAGACTATTCTACCAGCAATCCCCTCTTTCTTCAAGGCGCTCTCCATTGTGGAGAAAAGGTCAAAACTGGGGATAAACCTGTGGGAACAGTGGATAAAAGACAGTAAAGTACGTAAAGGGGTATGCTATACACCTCCTGCCCTTAATTGTATAAAAACCTTATAGAATAAAGCTTTTTAAAAAGTCTTTGGCTTTTAATTAAGGGCACAACAGGACAAAGAAGGACAAACGTTTCACGTGAAACAAGTTTCCGTTTCCTGTGAAATGTGCCCAAACTACATGGCGGAACACAACGAACTAGGAAAGATAGGGGAATCTGTGGCGAAAACGTTTCTTATGAAACACGGTTTCGCTGTGATCGAGGCAAACTACCGGACAAAATACGGAGAATTGGACATCGTCGCAAAAAAGGACAACAAGCTCCACTTCGTGGAAGTAAAAAGTGTAAAAGTCAGAAATGTAAATGACATGCACAACCTTTCGGTGAGGCCAGAAGACAACCTCACTCAAAAAAAGTGGTTTCGTTTTTCAATAAGTGTAGAAAACTACTTAAAACACAGAAATATCCACCCACAGACGCTTTGGCAAATAGATCTGGCATGTGTTTATCTCGATACAGAAACAAAGCAGGGGAAAGTTGTGCTTATGGAAAATATCCATAAAGAATAAGCGTTTCAACCCATAGATACTATGTGGTGTGCGCCAAATACTAGTGCGATTTTCTTAAAATATGATAGGATGGGTGGACAAGTTTACTTGTCAGTGACAGTATTGCTTAAAAAATATCGGAGTGTGGTGTAACGGCTAACATGCTTGGTTTGGGACCAAGTGACTCTGGGTTCGAATCCCAGCACTCCGACAAATATCAAAACCGCCTTATGGGGCGGTTTTGACTTACTTCTAATAGGGAAGTAGGGTAATGCAGATACTTGTTCAATCAACATAGTATTAAATTGATTATGATGGGGTAGTGGAAAAAGTAAACAAAATATAGTAGTATAGTTTCTACAAGCGGTGTTGGTTTAGTGGTAGAATGCCTGCCTTCCACGCAGGAGACAAGAGTTCGATTCTCTTACGCCGCACTAGAAATATAAGGACCAGAAGGTGAATACCTTCTGGTCCTTATATTTCGTGGCGTAAGAGAATCGAACTGAGCCCGAGACGAAGTCCGTTTTGTAATCAAAACGGCGAGGGCGAAGCCGGGGTCGCGAAACAATACTTTTCTTGAGTTAGCAAGAAAAGTATATGTTTGGTGACCGATTCTCTTACGCTCACTCTCCCAGAAAACAAAAAAGCCGCGCGAAGCGGCTTGACTCACTGGGCGGAGAGAAGGGGGACGATACCGTAGAAGGCGCATCCAACTTCCTGCACCACATGGTACCGTGTGGAGGCCTTGAGAGCGCGAGCCTCGCTCGGGGATACGTAGATCCAACGCACACACTCGTCTGAGGCTTTGTACTGAGCAGGGTCACTGACATCCGTGCGATACACCATGTTCAGGTACCACTCACCGTGATGTTCTCCTCCTTCGAACTGTCTGGTGAAGCAGTGCACTGGTGCACGAGACATCGAAAGTACGGCAAGACCCATCTCTTCCTGGATCTCGCGAACGAGCGCTTCTTCAGGTGACTCTCCGTGTTCGATACCACCTCCTGGGAGATCCCACTTCCCACTTTTTCGCTTGGGCGCGACAAGGAATTTGGTTCCATCAGGTGACAAGATGAGGGCCTTGGCGCCCACCCTGTACCTATGTTGTATGAGAGACATGCTCGCTCCTTCCGTTTTGTTTCTACGACCAGGATCAAATCTACCAATATCACGACGACATGTCAATTTTGAGACTAGTACCATGACACAATATAAACCCATGCTACACTTTCTTATATGAGATTTAGCGAAATGGCATCAAATGCGCAAGAACGTGCGAAACAAGAAGAGCTGAACGATGTGGAGAGACAACTTGCAAGTAAAACACTTTCACAAACAGAACGAAATGTACTTCTTCAAAAGAAGATGAACGCTCTCGAGTATTTTACTGATCGAGATATGAACGCGAAAGCTGCCCAACAACAATCCGGGGTTAAAGAAACGCCACCAGAAAGCCCTAACGAAAAAGAAAAAGTGGAACCAAAAGGAATCGATTTAGACTTCACACAACCTGGTGCAATTCCTGGTGTAGAAGTACAAGAAGTCTCTGTATCACAAGCGGAACTCGAGCGTGACTTTTCATCACCTCTACAAAAGATGAAGGATGTACAGGATAAACTTGCCGCAATGAGAAAACTGTTGGAAAAAAATGCTGGAAACACTACTGCACAAGGCATCATTCAAAAAAGAGCAGGTGAACTCGAAGCGACACTAGCAACACTAAACAATGATACTGTTTCCTCACCTGAAACTACGCAAACACCTGCGAAGTTTGTAGACACTTCCGACCCGAATGCGTTCGACGGTGATGATGTGCTAAGAAAAAGAACAGAGAGGGAGGCTTATAGTGAAAAGTTTCGAAAATCACTTGGCATACAATAAAAAACAAAAACCCGGGAGCGACCCGGGTTTTTGTTGTGTAGATATCGATTACTTTACTGCGTCCTTGAGCGCTTTTGCTGCAGAGAACTTTGGAACCTTTGTTGCTGGAACCTTAACGGTTTCACCAGTCTTTGGGTTACGAGCCTCTCGAGCCTTGCGGAGCTTCACGGTGAACTTTCCGATGCCCGCGATTGCTACCTCGTCTCCTTTAGTAAGAGTCTTTGTAATTGAGCCGAAAACAGTGTCCACGACTTCTTCTGCTTGAACTTTCGTAGTTCCGAGCACGGCGTGTACTGCTTCAACGAGACCTGCTTTGTTCATATGAGTTGGAATAGACAGTGTGGTTTTCCTAGGACCCACAAAGTCAAAATAAATGTTTGTAATCTCCATCCGTGTGTGACGGATATAAAAAAGTATAGTAAATAGGGGAGTTTACGCAAGTCACGATACCATTCGTTTACAACTTGTCAAAAACTACTTTTTGCTCACACTCCAGATGATATCAAACTGACTTCTCATTAATTCTGCAAAATCTTTCGATTGTACAATGAACCCGAACACTTCTCTGTGTGACGATATGAACGAAACCTTGTCTCCATAAATCGTATACCCCATACGAAAGACTGTTCCTGTGGGCATGTGCTTGCGAGTGATGTGCGTATCATCATCCCAAAGCGACTCCTTGTGTGATGTGTGGGGCCATAGCGCTTTAATGTGTATTTTTTCTTGTAATCTTCTCTTGTTGAAGCGAAGAAGTATCTCTTTTCCTAGTACGCGCACCATTTCGCTATGTGGCCACACCGTACAGACTGTCTCTCCGCGAGCAAATAGAACATCGTTTACAAGGTGTGTGAGTCCTTCTTTGCCTTCATAAAACTTTATCTTTGGTGAATCAAGCGCGCTTGACGCAAGAAGTGTAGGGAGCATGCCACTGAAGGCTTTCTTGTGTTCAGTCAAACGCTCTATGGATTCGTCCAGCTCGCGTTCAACATGTCTCACATCATCCGCTGCGAAGTAGGTAGTGCTTCCTTGTTGTTTTTCTACAACCAGTCCACGTTTAACGAGCGTTGCTAGGTGGTCGTACGTAGATGGTCGCGTGATACCCAAACGCTCCGAGAGAAGACGCGCTGTTGTTTCTCCATGACGCAAAAGCTCTCGGTAAATTTTCTGAGAAGAGGGAGCAAGCCCTAGAGATTGAAGGATGTCGTCGAGATCGTATGGCATGATGCGTATATGGGTTAGTTGTCGAGTTTCGTCGACAGTTTAACATGTCTATAACAACCATGTACAGTGTGCACAGGTTATCGTTCATTCACCACACAACCGAAGGGATACATCGTGGCCACCACGTCTCTCGAACAAATCGTGCAACACTCCAAGTCCGCATGGGGTGTGAGCAAGCTTCTCTCATCGCTTGCAACGAACGCCTTCTCGCAACTGCGCATCAAGCGCTCGTACGAAAAGAAGATCAGCGAGCTCGAACGCGCACGGGACCACGAGCTTGCCATCAAGATCGAGCAGCAAGAGAGCATCGTGAACCAGATGATG
>JBDKFI010000032.1:0-6104 GCA_039798825.1 Candidatus Parcubacteria bacterium
ACCATATGTTCAACATCATAATGCCAGAACTATTGAAAAAAGTCAAACCTATCCACACACGTTCTTTATTCAACAAGAAATTACTACGAATGTATTTCTTGTTCAAAAAATGTTTTAGATGCGAGGAGTAGGTTTGTTCAATTTTGTGAATGATGTACTATTTTCGAAAGAAATTTGATGCACGACGAGGAGCTTAGGGATTTTTTGAAGAAGGTGTACACACAGTACAGCGACTGAGAAAAATCCCGTAGCGACAAAGTAGTGCGCAAATTTCTTTCGAAAATTACCAGTCGAGAGTGCCCCCAGTTTTATATTCCGTTACCCTCGTCTCAAAGAAATTCTTCTCCTTCGCAAGATCCACCGCTTCTGACATCCATGGAAACGGATTTGATGCTCCATACATTGGCTCAATACCAACACGCACAAGTCTTCTATCTGCAATGTGTTCGATGTACTGTTTGAATCCATCAGCATTTAAACCAAAGATTCCCTTTGGAAACACATCAACTGCAAACTGATACTCAAGCTTCACTGCCTTGTCGACAAGCGCCTTAAGACGCTCGACAAATGCAGGCGTCCAGAGCTCTGGTTGTTCTTGTTTAATCGTATTGATCATGTCGATACCGAAGTTCATGTGGTTGGATTCGTCACGCATGATGTATTGAATCTGTTCTGCAGACCCTGCAAGTTTTCCTTGACGTTGAAAGCCGAAGATAACAGCAAATGACGAGTAGAAGAAAATACCTTCAAGAATGAGCGAAAAGACGCACATGTTCTCTAGGAACTTCTGATCTGTTTCAAACGTTCCCGTCTTAAACATCGGATCGAATATCCCCTGGTTAAACGAAAGGATGAATTCTTCTTTGTTGTAAATAGCATCGATCTCGCGATACATGTTGAAAATCTCTGTACCATCAAGTCCGAGAGATTCCACAATGTACTGGTACGCTTGTGTGTGAACTGCTTCTTCGTATGCCTGACGGAGAAGGTAGAGACGCGCCTCAGGAGACGTGATGTGTCGGTAGAACGCGAGCACGAGATTGTTTGCTGCGATTGAATCTGCTGTGGTGAAAAACCCAAGCACCATCTTAAACGCATGCCGTTCATCCTCGGTGAGCACTGCTGGACTCCTCCACTGTTCGATATCGAGCTGCATACTGATTTCTGTTGGAAGCCAGTGATTTGCATTTCCAACATTGTACGCATCCCACGCAAACTTATGCTTTATAGGCCAGAGTTGTACCACGTCTGCCCCTTCACCATTTATTATTTTGCGCTGATTAATATCCACACGCCCCGCACCGCGTTCGATGATTGGTTTACTTGGGTCGTATCCAGCAGGAATAGGACCGGTGGCAGCTGTCATGTGAGGCCCTTGTGGGACGACTGGGATTCCTGGGAGAGTGCCTTGTGAGTTGTATGGTTGGTATGGGGGCATGGTAGCTTTGCTAAAGTTTCAATTTCTAATTCTAATTTTTAATGTCAAACGATACGAGAGCTGTTGAAGTCAACTGTTCACTGTTGACTTCACTCTACCAACTCTTGTATGTGTACTACGCACAGCCGTCGCAATGCTGATCTGGCATGACAGTAATGTTGTACTTAGTCGTTGTTTGAACAGGTGCTCCCATGGTGACAAATGCAGGTACCTGTTCTACCTGACTAACCACGTGAGACACTGAAGCCATTTCAGGAACGATAGATGGAATCGGTGCTTGTAGAATTTCTGCAACGGAAGCGGCGGCAACTTGAGCGACTGGTGCACCGACAGACATCGAACTTGGTACCGGAGATTCAGACGTCATCGCTTCTGTTGTGGTCGTAGTCCCCTGTGAGCGCTTATGTGTAGAACCGAATTCAGCAGCGTTTACTGTTGACTTCTCCACTTGAGATGCGCCGAGGGATCGGAGGTAATAGGTTGTCTTAAGACCTAAGTTCCATGCGTACTCATAGATATTTGCAAGTTCACGACCAGATGATCCTGCGAAATAAATGTTGAGCGATTGAGATTGATCAACCCACTTGCCACGATGTGCCGCAGATTTGATAAGCCATGATGGATCGATTTGGAACACTTCCTTGTACTTATCTTTCAAGTGTACAGGGATTTGTGGAATATCTTTTACTGAACCGTCGTTGAACTTAAGCTGGCCAATCATCTCGAAATCCCAAAGCCCGAGCGCCTTCAAATCAGTCACAAGGTATGGGTTGATGATGATGAACTCACCGTTCATGTTGGACTTCACGTAGATGTTCTTGTAAATCGGCTCGATACATGGAACAGTGCCTGCAATGTTTGAAATGGTTGCAGTTGGTGCCATAGCCATCGTGTTTGAGTTTCTCATACCGTACTGACGAACCGCTTCTCGTACTGGCGTCCAGTCCATGCGGCTTTGCTTGCTCACAGGAATCTCAACCCCTCGTTCCTTTTCAAGAAGTGTGATCGTATCAACTGGGAAAATACCTCGATCCCATTTCGAACCCTTGAAACTTGAATAGGTTCCTCGTTCACGTGCAAGATCAGCAGATGAGAGGATAGCGTGGTACGAAATGAGTTCCATCGATTCATCCGCAAACTGAACGGCTTGATCAGAGTCAAAGTTGATATTCATCATGTAGAGTGCGTCGTGGAAGCCCATGATACCCATGCCGATCGGCCGGTGTCGCAAGTTACTTCGCTCAGCTTCAATCGTTGGGTAGTAGTTCACATCGATCACATTGTCGAGCATTCTAATTGCTGTACGAACAGTCGACGCAACAAGATCCACATCAAACTTCCCATCACGCAGAAGTCGCTGATAGTTAAGTGACCCTAGGTTACACACAGCTGTTTCTTCTTCTGAGTTGTTAAGAGTGATCTCCGTACAGAGATTTGAATTGTGAACGATCCCTGCATGATCTTGCGGAGAGCGAACGTTTGATGCGTCTTTCCAGGTGATCCACGGGTGCCCTGTTTCGTAGAGCATGGTAACCATCTTTCTCCAGAGCTCACGAGCTCGCACATTCTTGTACACGCGCAGCTTTCCTTCTTTTCCAATCTGCTCGTAGCGAAGGTAGTGCTCCTCAAATGTCTTTCCGTATGTCTCATGAAGCTCAGGAACTTCGTCTGGAGAAAACAAAGACCACTCACCATCTTCTTGTGCACGCTTCATGAAAAGATCAGAGATCCAAAGCGCAGTGTCCATGTCATGCGTACGACGTCTATCATCTCCTGTGTTCTTGCGGAGTTCGAGGAATTCATCGATGTCGTAATGCCAATTCTCTATATATACACATGTCGCACCACGACGGCGACCAGATCGATTGATAGCGACGGTTACATCGTTTGCGATCTTAAGGAAAGGAACGAGGCCGTTTGATTTGATACCCGATTTCTTCACAAGCGAACCGGATGCGCGAACAGATGTCCAATCCGTGCCGATACCACCTGCCCACTTAGAAAGCTGCGCATTGTCTCCATACACCTTAAAGATAGATTCAAGTGAATCCCCTACCGTGTTGAGGTAGCAGGATGAGAGCTGTGGGTGCTTGGTTCCAGCGTGGAAGAGTGTCGGTGATGATGGTACGAATCGTAGCTGTGACATTGATTCATAGAATTCAATCGCACGAGATGTTCGGTCGAGTTCCTTTTCAGCAAGAGCGATACCCATCGCCACACGCATCCAAAATCCCTGCAAATGTTCGATGATGGCGCCATCACCTTCCATGTCTCGAACGAGATATCGCTCATAGAGTGTCTGGCTACCGAGATACATGAACAAGTCATCTCGAGATCGCACAAGAGATGATGCAAGACGCTGCATGTCGAAATTCTTCATACGAACATCGAGCAGTCCACGGCTCACACCCTTTTCAATACCACGAATAAACATCTCCTTGTACTGCTCGTCAATCTTCGTGTAATCAAGTGCATCCCCCATCAAGTCCTCATTAATAGCATGGAGCACCATGCGAGACGCGACGTATGAATACGCAGGATCCTGCTCAATCATTGAGCGAATAGTCATAACGAGCGCCTTTCTGATTTCTCGAGTCGGCATACCTTCGTAGACTTCAAGCTTCACTTGATTCACAATTTGATCCACGTTGATTTCCTTCTCATACCCCTTCACTACGTGCAGGATGGAGGTGCGCACCTTCTCGAGACTGAATCGCTCCGACGATCCATCACGCTTGGTGATCATGAGTCCACCTTCTTCCACTTTCTCTAAGACCTCCAGCTTCTTTTCCTGTCTGATCTTTGCGTGTTCAAAGCGGTAAATGATGTAGTGCTTAGCAACCTCAAAGAAGCCAGCGTTCATGATGTGCTTCTCCACGAGGTCCTGTGTATGCTCAACTGTAGGAACATACCCCTCGCGTGTGATGGCTTCAAGTTCCAGCTCTTTGGCAACCAGGTCCGAGATGTGTTTTGCAACAGATGGCTTCTCTTCTCGTGTTACCGCAAGAAAAGCCTTGTTAATCGCTCGTTCGATTTTACCTTGGTCAAATGAAACAAACTCACCATTTCGCTTCTTAATTGTTTGTAGGATTGCCATACACGCGCTCTAAATAAGTACTAATTGCTAATACCATCCAGTGTACACAAGGAAGACTAAAAGCCATCTTTTTTGTCTCTCACAGTGGTGTCAAGAGTAAGTATTGACACTATAGAACGCATGTTCTTAAACCACCTTGTTTCGTAATAGTTTGTGGTACCCGATTGCAAAGCGATGTGCTTCTGCGTTTGCTAAAAGTATTTCCTTGGTATGGTAATCCACATGGACAGGCAAACCGAGTATGTCCTTTGGTTTGTGGCGATCATCTTTCACGACAGATACAACCGGTATCATGAGTCCAAGGGATGCAAGTACCTTCTCCCCTGTTTGTTTGTGTGCCACACCACCATCGATAACAACAAGGTCTGGATACCGCCATTCTGTGTGTCCAAAACGACGTATCAGAATTTCTCGTAATCCTTCGTAGTCGTCGTTGACCTTTTCTGGTAACTTAAACTTTCGGTACTCCTCTTTCATCATCTCCTTACCTTCAATAACCGTCATAACCCCCACCCTGCTCGTTCCTGAGATATGTGCCACGTCGTACGCCTCAATGCGAAATGAAGTGTCCTTAAAAGCGACAATATCCTCGTCTTGGATGAGCTGAATGTCCTTTATGTGGTCTATAGCAAAAAGGGTATTTCGTAGTTGCGCAGCCTTTTCAAACGCCTGAACTTTCGCATACTCGCGCATCTGCTTCTCTAGGTCTTTCTTTATTTCTGTCTTTTTGCCGTCAAAAAACTTCCTGATAGAGGTAATATGTCTTTTATATTCTTCCTTGGAAATACTTCCTGTACAGACTCCTGGGCAGAGTTTGATCTGTGCATTGAAGCACGGCTTTCCTTGGCCAACCTCGCACCGATCACGAAATGGAAACATACGACGTATGATCTTCATCGCCTCACGTAGCTGGGATAATGAAGCAAACGGACCATACACTGCCAGCACCTCTTTCTTGTCGAAGCGCTTCTCAAAGTCTCTAATTCGCATAGCAAGTACACGAGGAAAGTCTTCCTTGGTGATCACAACGCAGGTAAAGCTTTTGTTATCTTTTTCCTTCGCATTATACGGCGGGACATGTTCTTTGATACGCTTACTTTCCAAAAGAAGCGCCTCAAGCACACTCCCTGTTTCTTGGAAGGTAACCGTGTGTGCCGCTGTGAGCATGGATACAAGACGGAGGCCTCGACTCTTCTCCAGATCTGGATTAAAGTAGCTTCTCACTCGATCACGTAGAGACGTTGCTTTTCCAATGTAGAGAATGTTTCCATCGGCGTCACGAAAGAAATACACCCCTGGTGCATCGGGTAAGTCTACACTATGAAGGTCTTGCCTTTTCATTTAATGTATTGTATAATAAAAAACGAACTTGCTCAAGTGAGAGGCAACAAACCCTCTCGCAGAAAGCAGGACCTCGTACCGTCTACGTTTGCAACTGACCTCTAGACGGATTGAATTATGAAACTTGAAGTGGAGTGGTACGTATGGGCCAAAAAGAGCTCGACACCGTCACTGACGAATCTCGGTTGAGGAAGTTCCTCCCCGAAAGATTCTTCACCGACAGAGTGG
>JBDKFI010000033.1:0-5828 GCA_039798825.1 Candidatus Parcubacteria bacterium
CCCCAATACCATCCTCCAGAGGGATGTGTCCTACCATTAGACGATTCCCCAAAACTAGTCAACAGCCTACAGACAACAGACAACAGTACATGCATAGAATGCAGATAGTTTCTGTAACCCGTTACCTCTAAGCTGGCAAGTATTTTACCATGTTTTGAGGGTTCTATCAAAGGTGTGGGGTAATAAAAAAGCCCGCGCCTGTTCGCGCGGGCACGTGGTGATCTCCACAGATGAGTGATCCATGTCGATCCAGAACCACATCACCATGTCGGCGAGATAGTCATTTGCCATGTGGCAGTACGCACTTGCGTACCACTCGGCTTCAGAACAAATGACAGCAATCTCGCGTCGTTCTTGCTTCGGCCATCCGGGGATAAGTGCATAGCGCTCTTCAACGACAACGCACTTGTCCGTGAACCGAATGGATAGACCGCCTTGCAGTGCATGAAGCACGATGATCTCCTTTCTTGAAATCAAGAACAATACTAGCACAGCTGGGTCTCTTTATCAAAGAAGTATCACATATTGCACCGCAATCGAAAACGAGCTATGATTCCGGTGGATATCAACCAACCAGGAGATTCCCATGGAAGCAGACGGTAACGAGTGCCCCGAATGCCACGGGGAAGACGAGGACTGCCCGCTGTGCCACGAAGGTGCGGGCGGAAACGAAGAGGAGATCAAACGGGTCTCTGCACTCGCAAAGCGTGAATTGGAAGGGACGCCGATTGGCCAATTCGATCTCTTTGCGGGTTAGACCGCGCAGTAGCGATGCACTCGCTACTGCATTTTTTTATATACAACATCTATAAACGACGTTTACGAAAGAGATGCTCGCACGAGACGAATCTGATGAAAGGTATACTTGCCATTCAATTCCTCAAAGACCGGACTTAGCTTGCGGGTATCGAGCTTGGTGAATGCTTTCGTGATAACTTGCACATCTTTCTTTACAGGAAGCACATGCGCAATCTGCACAGGCTCTCCAAGCTCCACTAATTTTTCTATGTGTCCAATGATAGTGTCTACCGAAAGTCCTCGTGTGTCTGCTATGTCTTTGAGTGCCATACCACTTGCAAGCATCTCTTGGGTGACCACGTGCGACTTGGTCTTCTCTGCCACTTCTTCAATCTCATCATCAGCAAGTTCTTCAAGTGTGCCCCCTGCTTCTACAAGAAACTTGTCGTGCATGGCTCCAAGCTCCGCTTTTGAGTACTTGGTGAGTGCGTTTTCTGCTTGTTCGCTTTTCGCACGAAAGGTGTAATCCACTTCACGCACTTCTTCGGATATCTGAAGTGACTGAGGATTAAACCCAACAAGATGAAGCCCATCAAGCGACTTCAAACGAGAAAGCGCCACATATCCTTGGCCAGATGCAAACGCACGACTTAAGTCAATTTCTGCCCGATCAAGGGTCATCCCCTGGCTCTTGTGGACGGTGATTGCCCATGCAAGTTTGATGGGGAGCTGGCAAAGTTCCGCTTTTACTTTGCCATCTTCTTCGATACGCCATGTGTCTGCTTGTATGGTCACACGCTTCCCATCTCGCAGTTCGACTATTGGACTGCCATCTTTTGCAAACTCTGATACTACCCCCATCGATCCATTCACGTACCGACGCTCGGTGTCGTTTTTGATACAAATCACTTTCGCGCCAACCTTAAGCGTGAGCACTTCATCTGCCAAACAATTATTCTTGAGTGATGCAAGCACAGGACCTTTTCCTTTTGTGATCATTTCAAAGGTATGAACATCTCCTGGAAGCGCATCAAATGCTTTCTTGTTAATTGCATCCACGTTTTCATTGTGAGTGTAGAGCTTGATGTGGTCATCTGTGTGTGGCGTATTGGCAGACTCTTGCAAAGTGAGGTAGTGATCTTCTTCTACATCTCCCGAACGGATAGCATTTAAAATGTTGGTGAGCATGTCATCGTCCTGGCGAAACTGCTCTGTCAGATAACACACAACGGGCTTGGATTCTTTCCATGCTCGTGAGGTAAACGCAAAGACATCCACACTTTCGTATTCGTTTCCTTGTCGCACCACAGGTGGTAGCTGAAAGAAATCTCCAGTAAACACCACTTGCATACCGCCAAATGGTTTCTGTGTCCTTCGCATGTGACGCGCGACAGTATCGAGCATGTCCACAAACGACGCATGAAGCATGGACACCTCATCGATGATGAGCACCTGTGTGTCATTCCACCTCTTGTGAAGATTTGCTTTTTCTTCTATGGCGTCCAAATCGTAGCTCGTGAGCCTCTGGCGTATCCCGATACCGCTCCATGCATGAATAGTAGTCCCTCCTATATGGGTAGATGCGATGCCGGTGGATGCAGTGACGGCATAGCGTATCCCGTGACGTCTGAGATACGAAATGTATTCACGAAGTACATGAGATTTACCAGCACCTGCAGCACCAGTGAGAAATGCTGTGTGTCCGAGTTTCAAAATATCAAGAGCAACCTTTTGTATCATGGAAGAATGGCAGAGGTTAGGAGTTCGTGGTTAGGAAGTTGGGGACAAATCCTCAAGCTACCCACAGTAGACCAGAGAGACTAGTGAAATGCAATACTAAAACTGTTGATAGGAGAACAAACGTTCTAGTATAGAAAAAGCCCGCGACTAACGTCGCGGGCTTGTGTACACGGCGAACCGTGCCAGAAATCAGAGGAGTGATGCGAGCTTGTGCATCACATCATCCAGTGGAATGTGACGCGTCAACGTCGCGAACAACGCGCTGAGGCAGTAGATACCAAGTAACCACCCCCAGATTCTGCCGTTACGGACGATACGTAAGAAGTGCCTCATAACACCTTTACGCGAAAGCTCTGGTCAGAGCGTACGCGAGGCACGCGACGAACCAGAGACCAACGTGCACATACTCGTTCGTCACGAACGAGTACACGATGATAGCAACTTTCTGTTTCAAGCTAGTTTCTCCAAGGTTAAACAACGAAGGGTAACATTATGACATACTTCGTATAGTAAGTCAATGATTAGATATGGAGATACTTACGCACTGCAAGGAGTGATGACACAACCGCAAGCACAATACCAGAAAGGAGAAGTAGACCGACAAGTTCAAAGAAATGTGATGTGAAGTACGCGTGTATGTTCATCCCCTCGAAGAAAAATACCGTCTTCTTGGTCACCCAAATGGTCGCTGGCCAATAGATAAGCAGTGTGATGAGTGTGGCTGAAAATGCGTAGAGCATCGCCTCCACAATGAACGGGCCACGGATGAACATGTTAGACGCTCCCACAAGCTTCATGACTGCGATCTCATCGCGGTACACAAAGATAGCCAAACGTATCGTGTTGTACACAATCATACAACTCATGAGGATGAAAATGATCGAGAGCCAGAACCCAACCGTGTTGGTCCATCCAATGATGTTGTTTAGTTTATCGATAGAGTCTTTCAGCTGGTAGTAGTTGATCTTGTCCACTGAACTTGATGAACTTCCAAGAAGTGATGAGCCGTCCGTTAGTTGCTCGGCAATCGCTTCATATTGAGAAGTATCCTTTGCCACAACAGAAAGCGATGCACCAAACGGATTCACACCGAGTTCGTCGAGTGCCTGAAGTGTGAGCTGGTCCCCCGCGTGCTTCTCACGAAAATCAGCAATTGCTTGCTCCTGTGAGGTATAGGTGACCGATTTAACCTGCGGAAGTCCCATGAGGCGTGCCTTCACATCCCCCACCTGTTCTTCTGTTGCATCTGTCGTGAAGTAAATACGCACATCCACCTTCTCGGTCACTTGATCAAGCGTGTAGGCAAATATCGCACGGAAAAGATAAAACGCCGTGATGATCGAAAGCGTGATCGTGAGGATGAAGATAGACGAAAGCGATACCGTACGGTTGCGATAAAAGCCTCGTAATCCGGCGGTCATAATTCTTTTTGCAAGTGTTGTTTTCATACTATATGGTGACGAGGCTACATCGTAAACTTTCCAGATTTCTGATCTCGGGTGATCTTGCCGTCCTCCATAGTAATCACACGACGACCGAGATTATCCACGATGCCTTTATTGTGTGTGGTCAAGATGACTGTTGTACCCAAGTCATTAATCTTCTTTAAGATCTGCACAATGTCATAGGTGTTAAGTGGATCAAGGTTTCCTGTTGGCTCGTCTGCAATGATGATTTCTGGACGATTGATGATCGCACGAGCAATAGCAACACGCTGCTGTTCACCACCTGAGAGCTGGTGTGGGAAGTGGTGCATTTTATTTTTCAAATCCACGAGATCAAGCACATGTGGTACATCTTCTGCGATGTCGTCATCATGCTTGCCAGCAGCTTCCATGGCAAAGGCCACGTTTTCGTATGCTGTTTTGTTTGGAATCAAACGAAAATCTTGAAAGACCACACCAACCTTGCGACGATAGTTCGTCATGTCACTTCCGCGAAGCTTGTGAATATCTTCTGAATGAAAGGAAACTTTGCCCTTGGTGGGGTGTTCTTCTGCGAGAAGTTTAATGAGTGTGGTTTTGCCAGCACCGGAGTGTCCAACGATAGAGACGAGTTCGCCTGGTTCGATGGTGAGAGAAATGTCATCGAGGACTTTGTTCCCGTCATCATACGCCTTAGAAACTTTGTCGAAGTAAAGCATGTGTTTATTATATCACGTCCATGCTTGCAACTGAGTGGATATGCATATCCACTCAACGATACAAAATGGAGGAAGTTTCCAGTTACTTGTTTCAAGTTTCTAGCTTCCAGATTCTGGTGAACTAGAGCTTCCTTTCCGCTTCGATGAATTCATCGATCTCTCCTTTTTCTAGCACCGCTTCCACATTGCTCGTTTCCACATCCGTTCGGTGATCTTTCACCATTTTGTACGGATGAAGCACGTACGATCTAATCTGATTCCCCCACTCGATCTCTGTTGTTTTGGAAATCTGCCGCCCTTCTTGTTCTGCTTGTTGTTGTTCTTCTTCTCGTTTGAAAAGTTTGGCAGAGAGAATTTCAAGGGCAATCTCTCTATTTTGTTCTTGGCTTCGCTCAGTTGCGACATGCACTGCGATATTGGTCGGGATGTGAACGATACGCACTGCAGTCTCGCGCTTGTTCACGTTTTGTCCACCGGGACCACCGGCTTTTGATGTTTCAATACGAAGCTCATCTGGCAGTAGTGGTCGTTGCTGCGCGCGAGGAATGAGAGGAAGCACTTCCACCATCGCAAACGATGTGTGACGCTTCGCTTGTGCGTTAAATGGAGAGATTCTCACAAGACGATGCACACCAGATTCATTCTTGAGTGTCCCATACACACTTGTACCGTTTACTTCAAGCGTGATATTGCGAAATCCTCCGTGATCATTTTTGTTTTCATGGAGAATGCTGTATGAAAAGCCTACACGTTTACAGTACGCGTCATACATTTCGTAGAGCATACGTGCGAAATCTTCGCTGTCGTCTCCTCCTGCACCAGCCAAGATGGTGAGAATGGCAGATCCACGATCAAGTGCGCTCACACCATCGCGTTTATCTTTGAGTTCTTTTATTTTCTTTATCGTTTCTTGGGCGCGTTCCTTGTCATCCCAAAAACCAATCGCATTCATCTCTTCTTCAAGCAAAGCAATTTCCTGATCCAATTCAGCAGTTGAGTCCATGTGAGAAGTATACCAAATATGGGGTAATAAGAGGTGATGCTTGACTTTATGTATGTATATGTTATAATGAATCCCGTTGCGACATCCGTCGCAGCACAACCCTACAAGGAGTTCCCATGAACAGTTCGTCCGGCACCGTCAACAATGGCACCAAGAAGGGCGGCTTCGCCACCATGGACCCCGCGCGCCAGCGCGAGATCTCGC
>JBDKFI010000034.1:0-5697 GCA_039798825.1 Candidatus Parcubacteria bacterium
TTGGAGTATCCACGCATAGTTTTTGTACCATCCTTCACCAAAAAATACTCATGAAAATACGACATAGCTAATTCACGTACACTCTTATACACAGGATCTCGAAACCTAAGAACTGCGTGATTTGTCTTAGAAAGAGCGCCCCAATATCCATTCTCCTCAAATAACACAACAATATGATCATCATCTTTGGAGGTATTCACCTTCAGATTAAGGAGGAGTGGTGGTCGCCCCTGAAACATAAGTGCCACTGCTGCAAGCATTGCGCCTTCTATGCAGTGTGCTTGTTTGGTTCGCAACACATGACGCGGTGACATGCATGTTTCTCCACCCTCTTCATGGTTAAACTGAAGTGTATCCAAATAGTCTTGGATTTTTGCAGGCGTGGAGAGACTTTTAAGAAAGTTTTTTTCTTTATCTGTTAAACCGAACTCGTTCGTCATTATTGTTTCTGTTCAATTTTAAAGACAAATCGATAATCTCTTCCTGGTGTCATCTTCTTCGACTCTTTTTCAGGACTCACTGAAACAAGTGTGATAATAACCCCTGCTTGAACACTAGGCTTCCCGAGCACAAACTCTTGAGCGTGTGTAGATGTTCCAACACCGAGTGTAGTTCGCACACGCACTGTTCCTGCTTGAACACACTTAACATCAACGGGACATCTACTATCTTGAAGAGCATTCGGCGCAATAGTTATATCAGCAGCCGTAGAAGTCGCTCCTATCCGTGTCTCAAGGAGTAGAACTGTGTTGGATAGAGGATTCGTTGTTGATCCTTTCATAGATGTGTCTATCGGACAGACAAACTGACATTGAGATCCAGAACGACCGACCCATGTACCGTCCGGACATTTGTGTGCGTCTAACGTACAAGCAGTAGCAGAGTCAGGTATGACACTTTCACGTACTGGTGTAGACATACCAAGCTCTCTCCAAACGAGAAAAGCTCCACCACACATGATGACGAGCCCAAGCACTATCCATATGTATGTTTTTACAGTATTCATACAAAAATATAGTTATATGTACTAGTATACTGCACATCCTCCACATTGTTAGTACACACAATACACAGCTATGAGAATTACTGGCGATCTGAAGCTTCTAATTTCTTATTTTCAGCAATCCACCCAACCATACTTACGCTTATCTGTAATGCTGTCGCAGCACCAGAAACAGCGAGAATGCATATCGGAAGCCAAAATAACTCTTTATTCAAAAAATAAGCAAACAGGACAAACAGCGCAGCCCATACAGAGAAACACCATGGGCACACAAGCAATTCATACGCGGTGCGAAGCGGTCCGTGAGTGCGCTCAACTTTTCTAGTATATGTCACACCTTCTTGGGTGTACTCTTCTTCACTGTGTTGGAACAAGTCGCGAAGAAACTTTGTTATTTTGTCGTACACAAATAAACGTGTAAGACGAAACGACGCGAGCGTGATGAGTGTTAGATCAAAGAATGAAACTGTAGTCGGCAACGTTCCATGAACGATGTAAAGTATTCGCAGTAAAGAAATAGCAATGATGAAGAAAAAAAGTGAGTAAACAACATTCCACATATTTTGATCATCTTGTTTCATAATATACGTAAGTCTAACAAATAGCCAACAAAAGAAGAAGCGCGCAGCAAAGCTGCGCGCTTAGATTCACCTTTCGGCCTCCAGCTCTAGAGCCTTCGACCTCCGGATGAGTTCCTGGATCCCATCACCGTAGGGACCAGAAAGGATTTCAGCATGAACCGCACGCTTTCTGATCCGCATGTTTCGCGCAGCGAGGCGCGCCCCATGCTTTAAGACCTCGTGAGGGTCGTCTGATTGAAGATTCTCGAAACGCAACAAGGAGTGACCCAATGCTGCCGAGAGTGGCACCGGTAAACCTTCTAGCGTTACGTGGATGTTGGCGATATATCCCTCGACATTCTGAATGAATCTGAGCACCTCTGCACGAGTAACATTCACCAGAATGACAAGGAATTCATCGCCTCCTTGCCGACAAATGATGTCATCTGAGGTAAGGACGGACCGTCTTAGGCATTCGGCAAACTTCGCGAGCAGAAGATCACCCTCGTGATCACCTATCACCTTGTTTATCAAACCGAAGTAATTCAGGTCCGCAAACACATACCCGACTGTTAAACGCTTCTTTTGCACTTGCAAGAAATCTTTCTTCCAGATCTCAAGCGCCTGCCTGCGCGTGTACACTCCGGTGAGGAGGTCGAGTGTGTCCTTGTTGAGTTTCCTCTCCAAACTCAGGACGAGCGCTTTAAGCAACCCCCCCAGATTATAGGGCTCACCTTCAGGCGGTGGATCCTTGCAGAAGAACTGGAAGTCGGCATCGACCGCTTCAACTGCAGAAGTGTGGTCATCTCCTTTAATGAGGATGAGGAACTCAGCACCGTACCGGAATTTCCTCTTCAAAATCTTCGCCACCTCTATCCCGGATATTTCTCCCAGGTCTTGGTCAATGACGAAGATGGTTCTCCCCACTATCGCGTTCATCGCGGTGTTCAAAAGATCAAACGGCCCCGGATCAACCAGTACTGCATGATCGATGAACTCCCTTTCAAGATATTCCTTGATGGCGTTAAGAAGAGCAATCTGCCTTCCTGCAACCATTAGGAACGGTTTCATGGCTTGCATGACAACTCTCCCAAGTGACATCTTCATGCCACAGCATGTTGTCCGTCTTTGTCGCTTTTTATATGTACTACCCTCACTCAGTACTACAACACAATCAGCTAAAAATCAAGATCCTGCCCCCTTGTTCTAGACCTGAAGCGCTGGAATAGATAGATAATACATACACCATTCTTTATAGTCTTGCGCAGGTAGAGCGTATGTAAAGTAAAACCCCTGAACATGCTTGACCTTCATTTGTTTAACGAGTTCGAGTTGCTCTTCTGTTTCCACTCCCTCCACCACCACATCAAGACCAAGCGTCTGTGCAAACATACTAATAGACCTCATGAGCTTTTCTCCCCACGGACTCTTTTTACTTTGTTGGATAAATTGCCCATCAATTTTCAATTCATCAACTGGAAAATACTGCAAATGACTAAGCGATGAATACCCAGCACCAAAATCATCCAACGAAACTGCAACTCCGAGATATTTAAGCTCAATCAACGTGGTGATAGTAATCTCTGGATCTGTCATAGCCACACTCTCTGTTAACTCAAGCGTAATATCCTGTGGATGCACGTGTGTTTCTTTAATGATGGAGGTGATTGTTCGTGCAAATAACACATCAGATAACTGAGACAAAGAAAGATTAATGGAAATAGCATGAAATGGGTACCCTGATTTTTTCCATCTCGCACTTTGATCGCAAGCCTCTCTCATAACAAAAATACCAAGCTCTCCTATCATGCCGGTCTTTTCTGCATCAGTAATAAATTGTTCAGGATGCAAAAATCCAAGTTTCGGGTGATTCCATCTGATGAGTGCTTCTGCTGAAACGATCTGATTATTCAAAATATCTATAATCGGCTGGTAATATACCTCAAACTGATTGTACTCCAACCCCTCTCGTATGTCTGCTTTTGAAAATGTTGCTTTATTGTCTTTCATGGTAGAAATCTAGGCACACGTAAATTGCGCAGCATTCGTTACTGCTTAGTGTTTCCTATTATCTACAGACGAAGAAACAAACTAATTCTTACGAAGAAGTGCCTCGAACATTCTTTCTACACGAAAACTAGATGTTTACTTAATTTCCACAAGAATTTCGTTTCGAGCCATCCAAGGTGGTGTCCAGGGTGCGTTGTATCCAGCATATTGCGGCTCTCCGACAATACTAATGCCATCTTTTCTGAGCAGCTCTAAAAGCTCTTCTTTCTTGGACTCAACACGAGCGTTTGTTCGAAGGAAAGAAAATCGCATGACTGCCATTTTCTTTTCCGGAACAACTACAATCTCCACACGCGGGTCTGTTGGTGTAGGAAGTGTCTCTCGGGTATACGCACGAGGCATACCAAACGCGACAGTGTGCACATCACCTTCAATTGTTGCAAGTACTGGTGTAGTCATAGCAATAGATTCAGATGTATTCCTTGTTTCAAGCACAGGTGCCGTCATGGCAACTTTTTCTTTTTTCGTATTTCCGCCAAAGATATATCCAGCAACAATACGAAATCCTTCATTTAACGCTTCTTGGTATGTTCCCTTCACCGTTGTTTGCGCTACGATATGTTCTTCATACAAACGAATCTCGTACCCAGCTTTTTGTTCAAGTACTGAGTACTTCATCTGCTCCACATGAGACGCGAAATATCCGTAGAGCGACCAAAGAATACCTATGCCGATGGCGATATAAAGTGTGTTCATGCACAAAGTGTATCACGCAGAGAATCTCAATGTATCCACACAACCTTGAGCGGGCGTAGGACTCGAACCTACTTTCTCCTTTTCTCACTATCAAAGATGGTGACAGTGAGAAGAGGACCGTTTTACCAAGTAAACTAACCCGCGTACGTGCTCATGCACGTTACTCACGACGGAGCACATTCGAGTATCTTACAAGATTGTACACTACCTATTTCTCACCTTTGTGAAGCTAAGCATGCCACCTCGATCTAGGTATATAAGTTCAAGCACTTCTGGAGTGAGTTTGGTGACAGTGAAGGTGAGTGCCACATTATCATCAGTAAGCATTTGAAGGTACGGAGTATTGGCTTCCAATGGAGAATATGTTGCAACAGGGTGTTCTGAAGTAAATGCCTTCCACCTATCTCTAGAAGAGATAGTCCCGTCATAGTAATCAATAGATGATCCGTCAGCAAAAAACTCACGAGAAAATTTCGGGTCGTTGTTGCTCTGCCACACACCCACAATCTGAGCACTCACCACTTCTGCGAGATCCACTTTCTGATCTGCATGCTCTTCCATGAGTGCATTCTCTGGGGAAATGGCGCTACGGTGGGTATACTTCCATACACCAAAAGAGGCTGCGAAGATGATCGCTATACCAATGAGCAGGAGTGTTGTTTTATTCATATAGACAAAGCGCTACATAAGGTACGCAATATACGAAACATACACGCCGAGGACGATATATATCGCTCCAAACATCGGAAGCATACTTGTTTTCGAGAAGTATTCACCGATTCTATCGACAAAACGTGGAACGACAAGCAAAAGAGTTCCTTTTACAATAGACATCCAGCCGATTATGCTCACAATGTATTCAAGTGGGGTACCCCATGCTTGATACTTAAGCACGATAACAAGACCAACAACAAGCGCTATAAGCCCTGTCGTGAGTACTGCCACAGTTTCCTTTTCTAAATATCGAAACGCATTGAGGTAATACTTTTTACTGAAAAAGATCCCAAGTCCTACGGCGAGCATGCTTGGTCCGATAAGCTGCGCGAGAAACAATGTTGTTGTGTCCATAAAAATGATGTGGTGATTTTGGTTACTATATGTCGTACTCACTACAGTATAAACAAAACATCTGCGCTAGCACCACACACTCAAGTATTGTGTGGATAATACTTGACTTATACACAAAATATGATATAATATACACATACTGCGTAAGCAGGATTTTCGAGGAGTTCTTCGTGAACAAAATATTCAGACAGGCGCTCGACACTCTCAAGTGTCGATTCGCTTCCAAAGGTGCGATGGCGAAGCTGTCACCCGACGTGATCACCCCTTCCATTCCTGGGATGACCTTCCGGAAGCTGGAAG
>JBDKFI010000035.1:0-4880 GCA_039798825.1 Candidatus Parcubacteria bacterium
CGAATCCTATTCCAAGGATGCAAAGCTGTCAAATGGATTTTATTTTGCTCCCTTCACCACTTCTATCGCCTTCATGAGTTGTGGATCGATTGGCTTGCCGTCGGCTCCTGTTTTCGGTGTTGTTGTACCAAACGAAACTGTTACATCTGGTTTGATGCCGCTTTCAGAAATGTTGACGCCATCTGGAGTGAACCACTTTGCAATCGTCACTTTAAGCGAGGATCCATCTGGGAAGTTCACAAGTTCTTGTACTGACCCTTTACCAAATGTCTTTTCACCAACTATTTTTGCTACACCGTGATCCTTGAGTGCACCAGCAAGGATTTCTGATGCAGAGGCTGATCCCCCATCAGCGAGCACGACCACACTGATGTCTTTCGATAGCCCTTGAAGTCCGTAGCTTCGGTGGTTCAAAACATTTTCTTCTTTTCCTTGTCGCTCACTCACCACCACTTGTCCTTCTTGAAGGAAGTAGCTTGCCATGTTCACCGCAGCTTCTAGGTAACCACCTGGGTTTCCTCGGAGGTCGATGATCATGTACTTGTAGTTTGAGTCATTGAATTCAACAAGTGCTTTTCTGAAGAGATCAGGAGATTCAGAAGAAAAGTTGTATAGATGAATAATAAACACACCATCTTTCTTTTCTGTATCGATTGTCGGGATTTTGATCTCTTCGCGTGTAATCGTGATGTCGACAGGTGCTTTTTCGTTGGGGTGAATGACAGAAAGTGTCACGTTTGTGCCGATCTTCCCTCTGATCAACCTCACCGCCTCTTCTGAGTTCATACCCATTGCGTTTTTGCCGTCGATACCTGTGATGATGTCGCCAGACTTGATGCCGGCCTTCATCGCAGGACTGTCTTTAAGTGGTGCGATGATCACGATAGCTCCCTCTTTCATACCCACATTCATGCCTACTCCACCAAATGAACCCTGTACGTTTTCTGCAAAGCTCTTCGCTTCCTCTGGTGGGAAAAACACAGTGTAAGGATCCTTGTATGCAGCTACATAGCCCTGAATCATTCCGTATTCCAGCTCTTTGTCAGTTGGAAGTGTGGAAGATGCTTTCCAGAAAACGAATTTGTTGTTGATGGACTCCTGGACAAGACCTAGAAGTTGACTGTCGAGTTTGCCATCAGTACGTGCGGTGCGCTCGCTCATCGCTTGACCTGCAAGCATGCCTGCCCCAAACAAGACAACAATGAGTCCTGTGACAAGTGCTATACGTACTGTTTTCTTTGATTGATTAAATGATGATACGAAGTTCTTCATAAGAGTACATCTAGTATATCCTGCCCTTGTGATAATATAAAAGGATAACACCAAACCCTTCTTTTGTATGTCAGACACCCTTTCGCTCTACAACACAACATCAAAGTCACTGGAAACGTTTACCCCAATTGACCCACATACCGTTGGTGTATATTCGTGTGGCCCGACGGTGTATCACTACCAGCATTTGGGAAATATGCGCGCGGCAGTGTTTGCGGATACTCTTCATAGGACGCTTGTGTCTCTTGGCTACCACGTGAAGCATGTCATTAACATCACTGATGTGGGACACCTCACATCAGATGGCGATACTGGTGAAGATAAGCTAGAGAAAGGTGCACGACGTGAAGGAAAGACAGCATGGGAAGTCGCGCGGTTCTATACTGATGCCTACTTTAAAGACCTCGCTCGACTCGGTATCGTACTTGATGAATACCTGTTTCCTCGCGCTACCGATCACATCAAGGAACAAATAGCTCTCATACGCAGCCTTGAAGAGAAAGGATATACCTATGTTATTTCAGACGGTGTGTACTTCGATACCTCCAAGTTTCCTCGCTATGGAGACTTCGCACATCTAGACATCGAAGGTCTCAAATCTGGTGCACGTATCGAGGAGAACACAGAAAAGAAACATATCACAGACTTTGCGCTGTGGAAGTTCTCTCCTTCGGATGCTATTCGCGATATGGAATGGGAATCTCCCTGGGGCACAGGGTTTCCTGGGTGGCATGTTGAGTGCTCTGCGATGTCGATGAAGTATTTGGGAGAGCAATTCGACATCCACACAGGTGGTATCGATCACATCCCTGTGCACCATACAAATGAAATTGCACAATCTGAATGCGCAACGGGACACACCTATGTGAACTATTGGCTGCATAACAACTTTTTAAATGATGCGCTTGGCAAGATGGCAAAGTCAAACGATGACTTCTTGCGACTTCAGATACTTATCGACAAAGGATACAATCCACACGCGTTTCGATACCTCCTTCTCACGACACACTATCGCAAAGAGCTGCAGTTTTCTTTTGAATCACTCGATGCTGCAACGGTTGCCTACAATAAGCTTGTGGAGTTCTGTAGACACGAAGCCACAAAAACGGGCACGATCAATCAAAGGTACCTACAAGCCTTTAAAGATGCGATGTATGATGATCTAAACACCCCACAAGCGCTCGCGGTTGTGTGGACCATGCTCAAAGACATTGATGTATCAAAAGCAGACATGTATGCCACACTTCTTGCATGTGATAGCGTGCTTGGGCTTGGGCTTGCGGGTATTTACAAGGAAGAGATAGTGATGAGTGATGAAATGCAATCACTTCTCCGTGCGCGAGACATCGCCCGAAAAGAAAAGAACTTCAATGAATCAGATCGGTTGCGCGCAGAGCTTGAAAAGGAAGGATACACAGTGAAAGATACACCAGAGGGTCAGCGTCTCGAGAAGCGTTTCCAAGTGTAAAAGAAAAACCTCCAGGCACGAATTGGTCGCGTTGATCCTGGAGGTAACCCTCGGCCCTTGGAGAACCTTGCGTGAGCCGCCGAGGGACCTTGTAAAGGTTCTTATCATGGTACCAACTGTGACTTTTCTTTGCAATTCTTGTCACCTGTCGTGGACTCTCCTCGGATGACAAAGAAAAAACCAGGGCCTTTGAGGCGCCCTGGCTAACCTTGGTAGTCACCCAAACCCCGGAGGGATGAGCGGCCAGACGTCCATGACGCTTACCAGGCATCGGACATCATCTCAATCCTACTCCCCATTATTATTCTTTGCAAGCGCTATCCACTTTTCATCCACTGAAAATGATACGAAGACATGCAAGATCATTTGTGGCAAGCGCGCGCGAGTTGCTACACTCTACTGGTAATGCTACCCCTTGATCAGATCTCAAAAGGAAACACCTCCCCTCGTCGCAAGTATGGAGATAAGCGTACCACTTCGTCTGAAGACCCACTTCGCGGTCCGCGTATTCCTCCGCAAGACTTAGAATCCGAAAAAGCCCTTCTTGGATCACTCCTCCTTTCTTCTGAGGCGCTCTTTGAGATAACAGATCTCATTGCTGCAAAAAGTTTTTATGCCACTAAACACGCAGTCATTTACGAAGTGATCGAAGCGCTTGTTAATAAGAAAGAGCCAGTCGACATCTTGACTGTGTCAGCAGAACTTCGTGCGCGAAAGGAATTTGATCAAATCGGTGGAGCTCCCTATCTGTCTGATTTGCTTGGACTTGTGGGTTCTGCTGCAAACATCAAATACTATGCACACATTGTGCGCAAAAAGGAACTCTTACGACGTTTGATCGAAGCGAGTACGCACATCGCAGAGATTTCGTATGACGAATCAGACTCGATTGAATCAATTCTCGAAGAAGCGGAGCGTCGTGTGTATGAGATCACCACACAAGGTGGATCATCTGATCGATTGATTGGCTTCCAAGAGATGATCGAAGAGACATGGGAACGCATCGAGAAGCTTTCTGAAAACACCGGTGGGCTTCGTGGTGTACCGAGTGGATTCAGAGACCTCGACAACAAGCTTTCTGGATTCCAAAAATCAGACCTCATCATCTTGGCTGCACGACCATCAGTTGGTAAAACGTCTCTTGCACTTGATTTCGCACGTAACGCAGCCGTCAAACACGGCGTGCCAGTTGCTGTGTTTTCTCTAGAAATGAGCAAAGAACAGCTTGTGGATCGTATGCTCTCTGCACAGTCGCAGGTGGACGGGTGGAAACTTCGCACATCTAAGTTTTCACTTGATGAAGAGTACGAGCGTCTTCAGCAAGGTATGCATGAGCTCATGAAGGCTCCTATTTATGTTGACGACAAAGCAGCAAACACAGTGCTTAACATGCGGTCAGTGCTCCGTCGTCTTAATAGTGATAAGCCGATTGGTCTTATTATTGTGGACTACTTGCAGCTCATGGGTACTGCAAAAAGCTACGATAACATGGTAAACCAAGTGACAGAAATTTCTCGTTCACTTAAAGGGCTCGCGAAGGAGTTCAATGTGCCAGTGATTGCACTCTCACAGCTTTCTCGTGCCGTTGAGTCTCGTGGTGGACGTCCACGACTCTCTGACCTTCGAGACTCTGGTTCTATCGAACAAGATGCGGACATTGTGATGTTTATTCATCGTGAAGATAAGTATGGCGAAAACAGTGACAAGAAAAACATGGTTGAAATTTTGATAGAAAAGCACAGAAACGGACCAACAGGAATCGTTGAGCTCTACTTTGATGACAAGAAGACATCGTTCGTGTCGGTTGAGAAGTCTGAGTTTGGTGACTTTGTTATGCCAAATGTGAATGTGGCAGAATTTTAAGGGTAGCGTGTAGGGCACTACGTTGACTTTTTTTGATTGTATTATATAATAAAAGTAGGCGATATTGCCCTTTCCAAAGAAAAGGAGATGCGATGCCTTCACGGTATTGTATGAAATCAGGTTCCAAGAACCGGACCGAGCCGCGGCCTCGACCCGTGTTTCATCACCTCCTTTCGTCCAGACCGGACGAGGAGATCGACCAGATGGAGTCCGAGATGGTCTGGGGCACCGTACCTCAGATCGACGAAGGCGAGGACGCGCCCGCTCCCCGTTTCTC
>JBDKFI010000036.1:0-3297 GCA_039798825.1 Candidatus Parcubacteria bacterium
GCTTGGATCTAAGTCGTACGCCCCGTCTGCATACAAGCCTCGGTATAGCACGAACCTTTTTTCCAGGCTCGTGCATTTGCCACTCGGTAGCGCAAGCGGCAAATCTCCTGCTGGTACGAGTTTCGCATTCATCTCGACTGGAGACGGTGCGGCAAAGAACTCACACTTCTCTGAGATGGAGGCGAGCGCTCCAAATACAGGCGAGTGGGTGACTTGAGGGTCCGTGCTCTCATCGATTCCTTTGAAGGAAAAGTTGAGATCATGTTCACGGCCGAAGCCGTGTACCGTTACCTCTCCGCCGAAGATCGGTACGGAGAGTGTTGGTTGGATTCGTGGAACAGACACGTGCCTTCTCCAAAAAAAGTTGATCAAACCCTCTGTTTCCAAAGAGCGGCTTTTTAAACACTACAATATATAAAAAAGCTTGTCAATTAAGTGTTTTCCGATACTTTTTTCACTGGCAGTATATGGCGTAAAATGGTATACTAAAGGTACTAATTTACCTATTTGTATGGCAGTAAAACCTGAAAAAAACACCGCGAAAAAGGGGGTATATGGAGCAGATTCGATTCAGGTTCTTGAAGGTTTGGAGCCGGTACGAAAGCGACCGGGTATGTACATTGGTTCGACAGGACCTGCGGGACTTCATCACCTCATTTGGGAAATCTTCGACAACTCTCGTGATGAGGCGATGAACGGGCATGCGAACCGTGTGGAGGTCGCCCTTTTACCTGATGGGTATGTTCGTGTTGTTGACAACGGTCGCGGTATTCCAGTCGGCATTCACCCAAAGACAAAAGTTTCTGCGCTAGAAACAATCATGACTACGCTTCACGCCGGAGGTAAGTTCGGTGGCGATGGATACAATGTATCTGGTGGACTTCACGGTGTGGGAGCGTCTGTTGTGAATGCACTTTCTATTCATACGAAAGTTGAAGTACATGTTGATGGTGGACTTCACATGCAAGAGTATAAGCAGGGCATACGAAAGGCTGCTGTTAAACAGATTGGCAAAACTAAGTTCAATGGTACCGTTGTGACCTTTAAACCAGACGCAGAGATTTTTAAAGAAGGTACTGAGTTTAATTGGGATACGGTTGTGCTTCACCTCCGCCAACAGGCCTATCTGGTGAAAGGGCTTACGATTCACGTCATCGATGCGCGGTCATATGAGGGGAACGTCGACCTAGGGGGAGAAGTATACCTCTTTGATCTCGGATGGGAACAGTCAAGCCAGTCTTTTTATTTTGAAGGAGGATTGAAGTCGCTCGTTAAGCATTACAACGAATTTTCAAAACCAATCCATAAGAATATTTTTTATGTTGAAAAGGAAGCAGAGGGTGTGGGTGTAGAAATTGCGCTGCAGTACATCGACGATCTCACAACCAAGATTGCTGCATTTGCGAACAACATTCCGAACCCAGAAGGGGGTACTCACATCACTGGTTTCAAAACATCACTCACACGCCTCATCAATGCGTACGCTCGCAAGAATGGAATTTTGAAAGAGAAAGATGAGAACCTAACAGGAGACGACGTACTCGAAGGGCTCACCTGTGTCGTATCGGTGAAGCTTCGTGAGATTCAGTTTGAAGGACAAACAAAAGCAAAACTTGGAAGTATGGAAGCCCAATCAGCAACCGCAACTGTCTTCTCGGATGCATTCACACTGTTCTTGGAAGAAAATCCAGATGACGCAAAAGAAATCATCAACAAGGGATTGCTCGCGCTTCGTGCTCGAAAGGCTGCCAAGGCTGCCAAGGACTCAGTCTTGCGTAAAGGTGCACTTGAAGGATTTTCTCTTCCTGGAAAGTTGGCTGACTGTCAGTCAAACGATCCTGCGGAATCAGAGCTCTTCATAGTGGAGGGAGACTCTGCTGGTGGTTCTGCAAAGATGGGACGAGATCGTCGCACACAGGCAATCCTGCCACTTCGTGGAAAGATTTTGAACGTTGAACGTGCTCGACTCGATAAGATGCTTGGAAGTGAGCAGATTAAAAACCTCGTCCTTGCGATGGGTGCTGCTATTGGAGATACTTTCGATTTGAACAAGGTTCGTTATCATAAGCTCATCATCGCAACAGATGCCGATGTGGACGGTGCACACATACGTACGCTTCTTCTCACATTTTTCTTCCGCTACTATCGTCCTATTATCGAGGCGGGGTATGTATACATCGCGCAACCACCACTCTATAAGATTTCATACAACAAGATGGTGGAGTATGCATACAGCGATGAAGAAAAGGCAAAAGTGTTGAAAGGGTTTGGATTTGAAGATCTACAAGAAGGTGAATCTCCTGCAGAAGAAGCTGAACCCGAGCTAGACTCCGATGCGCAAGCAGATTCTGACGATGAAAAGGAAGAGAAGTTGGTAAAGAAAGGTGGGAAGAAGCCTTCCATTCAACGCTACAAAGGTCTTGGAGAAATGAACCCAGACGAACTTAAGGAAACCACGATGGATGCAAACAAGCGTGTGCTTAAGATTGTATCAATTGAGGAAGCAGAAGAGGCGGACAAGGTGTTTGAAATGCTCATGGGGAACGAAGTTGGCCCTCGCAAGAGTTTCATTCAAACATACGCAAAGCAGGCGAATTTGGATATATAAATACAACACAACGATGAGATGGGTAGTCTTCACAGGAACGTGGCGTCTGACTAATGCGCAAGTCGAGAACGATGTTAAAGAATCTGTGCGTGAAGTTCTTGACCGTGGAGATGCAATTATTACAGGAGGGGCACTTGGTGTGGATCTTTTTACTATGGAAGAAGCGTTACTGTACGATCTTCAATGTGTGCGCATCAAAGTGATCATTCCTGCAAAGCTTGAAACGTACATTACTCATTTTCATAGAGCATATAAGGATGGACGCATTCCCGAAGAGGCATTTCATAGATTAGAAAACACACTACGACTGATTCATCATACAAATTCGCAAGCGGTCATTGAACTTGATCACGAGGTGATTGATCAGGCGGCGTATTTTGCGCGAGATGCACAGGAGGTAAAATGCGCAGACGAGGTGTACGCATTTCAGGTGAATGGAAGCATTGGAACTCAAGATACTATCGATAAAGCAGTGGAGGCTGGTATCCCTGTGACGCTTCACAAAAAGTACACAATAGAGGTCAGTTGACAGGTAAAAAAATACCTGGTACAGTGTGGTTGTCGCAAACTTCAGGAGAACGACAATGCCTGCACCATCAACACCTGGAGACGGATATGCTCCGTCCCACGAGAAGTACGCCGCCGAAGGGAGGGTTCCTGCCGGTCACGTGACCGGCAACATTCAAACC